>NZ_LZJD01000074.1:0-55093 GCF_001666875.1 Mycobacterium sp. E802 | reverse complement strand
GCTCTGGACCGTCTGGGAAAATCAATCTCATGAGTACCCGCACCGCGACCGCCGGCCAACCCGAGTTGGCGCCCCGGCCCGGCCGTCCGTTCGGGATCTACATCCACGTACCGTTCTGCGCCACCCGGTGCGGGTACTGCGACTTCAACACCTATACGCCGGCCGAACTCGGGGGCGCCAACTCGGGTTGGCCGGCGGTCGCGGTGCGGGTACTCATGAGATTGATTTTCCCAGACTGTCCAGCGCCGACTTTTGCTCACCGTGCGCGCAAATATGGCCCGGTTAGGGCAGGTGACGACAATCGTGGCACAATGGCGGACGTGACTGCCGCCCGCAACAGCACCACCCGCATTCAGCTGGTGGCCCGTCGGCATGTCGATTTCAAGCGCGTTTGTAGCTGTTGCTGTCTGCCTTGATCCTGCGTTGATTTCGGACCCCCGCCCGCCCCATAGTTTCAGCTGGCACCGGATCTGCGCCGCCGGACAGCCACCGGTGATCTGCGCGGTCTGAATGTCAGCTCCTTTGCGAAGGAGCACAACAGTGACAACCCCCGAGGCCCCCGTGAAGGCCGACCGCCCCGCGAAGAAGCCCCGTGACGAGGGTCAGTGGGCGCTGGGCAACCGTGAGCCGCTCAACCACCCTGAGACGTTCAAGCAGGAGGACGACGCCCTCAACGTCCGCCAGCGGATCCTCGACGTCTACTCCAAGCAGGGTTTCGACAGCATCGCCAAGGACGATCTGCGCGGCCGCTTCCGCTGGATGGGCCTCTACACCCAGCGCACCGAGGGCTACGACGGCACCTTCACCGGCGACGACAACGCCGACCTGCTGGAAGCCAAGTACTTCATGATGCGGGTGCGCACCGACGGCAAGGCCCTCTCGGCACAGGCCGTGCGCACCCTGGGGCAGATCTCGGTGGACTTCGCCCGCGACAGCGCCGACATCACCGACCGGGAGAACCTGCAGTACCACTGGCTGCGCATCGAGGACATTCCGGAGATCTGGCGGCGCCTCGACGAGGTCGGGCTGCAGACCATGGAGGCCTGCGGCGACTGCCCGCGCGGCATGCTCGGCTCCCCGGTGGCCGGGGATTCGCTGGAAGAGGTGCTCGATCCCACCCCGGCACTGCGGGCGATCGAAGAGCGCTACATCGGTAACCCGGAGTTCTCCAACCTGCCGCGGAAGTACAAGACCGCGATCTCGGGTCTGCAGGACGTCGCCCACGAGATCAACGACGTCTCGTTCATCGGCGTCAACCATCCCGAGCACGGTCCGGGCCTGGACGTCTGGGTCGGCGGCGGCCTGTCCACCAACCCGATGCTGGCCCAGCGCCTCGGCGTGTGGGTGCCGTTGGAGGAGGTCGCCGACGTCTGGGAAGGCATCACCTCGATCTTCCGGGACTACGGCTACCGCCGGCTGCGGTCCAAGGCCCGGCTGAAGTTCCTGGTCAAGGACTGGGGCCCGCAGAAGTTCCGCGAGGTGCTCGAAACCGAATACCTCAAGCGTCCCCTCATCGACGGTCCGGCCCCCGCGCAGGTGCCGCACACCGTCGATCACGTCGGCGTGCAGAAGATCCGCAACGGGCTCAATGCGGTGGGCGCCTCGGCCATCGCCGGCCGGGTTTCGGGCACGATCCTGACCAAGGTGGCCGACCTGATGGAGGCCGCCGGCTCGGACCGCGCGCGGTTGACCGCCTACCAGAAGCTGATCATTCTCGACGTCCCCGATGAGAAGCTCGACGCGCTGCGCGACGGTCTGGAGGCGCTCGGCCTGGACACCCGGCCGTCGCACTGGCGCCGCAACCTGATGGCCTGCACCGGCATCGAGTACTGCAAGCTGAGCTTCGCCGACACCCGTGGTCGCGCCCAGCATCTGGTGCCCGAGCTGGAGGCCCGGCTCGGCGATCTGAACGCCGAACTCGACGTGCCGATCACCGTGAACCTCAACGGCTGCCCCAACTCGTGCGCCCGTATCCAGGTCGCCGACATCGGCTTCAAGGGCCAGATGGTCGACGACGGCAACGGCCCGGAAGAGGGCTTCCAGGTGCACCTCGGCGGCAGCCTGGGCCTCGACAGCGGTTTCGGCCGCAAGCTACGCCAGCACAAGGTGCTGGCCACCGAGCTCGTCGACTACATCGATCGGGTGGTCCGCAATTTCGTGAAACAACGCGAGGACGGTGAGCGTTTCGCTCAGTGGGCGGTGCGGGCCGACGAAGACGATTTGCGATGAGCCGCTTGCGCGAAGAGCGTGAAGCTGCGATGAGCCGCTTGCGCGAAGAGCGGGCAGATGCGATGAGTGGAGCGAGAGCTGTGACCGAGGAACAACTCAAGGAGCTGGCCGAGCGCGGTGCGGCCGAACTGGCCGATGCCGGCGCCGAGGAGCTGCTGCGGTGGACCGACGAACATTTTCGCGGGTCCTACGTGGTGGCGTCCAACATGCAGGATGCCGTCCTGGTCGAGATGGCCGCGAAGGTCCGTCCGGGTGTGGACGTGTTGTTCCTCGACACCGGCTACCACTTCGCCGAGACCATCGGCACCCGGGACGCCGTGGAGGCGGTCTACGACGTGCGGGTGGTCAACGTGGCCCCGGAGCGCACCGTCGCACAGCAGGACGAGCTGCTCGGCAAGGACCTGTTCTCCCGGGACGCCGGCGAGTGCTGCCGGCTGCGCAAGGTCGAGCCGCTGAGCAAAGCCCTGAGTGGCTACCGCGCCTGGGTCACCGGCATCCGCCGGGTCGAGGCGCCGACGCGGGCCAACGCGCCGCTGATCAGTTGGGACGCCGCGTTCGGTCTGGTCAAGATCAACCCGATCGCAGCCTGGTCCGACGAGGACATGCAGGCCTACATCGACGCCAACGACATTCTGGTCAATCCCCTTGTCTACGAGGGCTATCCGTCGATCGGATGTGCCCCGTGCACCAGCAAGCCGGCCGCAGGTGCCGATCCGCGCAGCGGCCGGTGGGCCGGCCAGGCCAAGACCGAATGCGGGCTGCACGCCTCGTGAGGTTTCCGTGACGCTCGTTCTCACCGCACACGGCAGCGCGGACCCGCGTTCGTCGGCGAACGCGCGTGCCATCGGCGGGCACCTGCGCCGTCTGCTGCCCGAGACCGAGGTGCGGGTCGCGTTCTGTGAGCAGAACGCACCCAACCTCACCGAGGTGCTCCCCGACGTCGACGCCGGGGCCGTGGTGGTGCCACTGCTGCTCGGCAGCGCCTACCACGCCCGGATCGACATCCCGGAGCTCATCGCCGACTCCGGCGCCGAGGTGATCCAGGCCGACGTGCTCGGCGAGGACCCCCGATTGCTGCAGGTGGTGCGCGAACGACTCAGCGCGGTCGGGGTGTCACGCTTCGACGCCGGGCTGGGCGTCATCCTGGTCGGCGTGGGCTCATCACATCCGGCGGCCAACACCCGCACGGCGGCCTTGGCCGAGGCCTTGGCCGTTGGTACGCGCTGGGCCGGTACCCATGTGGCGTTCGCCACCGGTCAGACGCCGTCCTTGTCCGAGTCCGTGGACCGGTTACGGGATCGCGGTGCCCGCCGCCTGGTGATCGCGCCCTGGTTCCTGGCACACGGCCGCATCACCGATCGGGTGGCCGAATTCGCCTCTACCGCAGGGATTCCCATGGCAGAGCCACTGGGAGCGCACCGGCTGGTGGCGGCCACTGTGCTGGATCGTTATGAAGAGGCGCTGGCCACCCGTCGCGCCGGCTTCGCCGCCTGATTCCCCTGCCGAGCAGACGTAAACCCGTCGATTTCGCGGTGAAGTTGAGCGGTTTTGCGTCTGTTCGCGACAGGAGGGGCACCCCTCGCCCACTTGACTCCCATACCCCAGGGGGTATATTTGGACCTATCGATATACCCCCTCGGGTATATGCCATGTCCGCCGAGGAGCCGAACAATGAAGTTCATCCAGTACTACCTGGACTGTCTGTCGCACGCGTCATACCTGATCGGGGATGAGTCGACCGGCCGCGCCGTCGTCGTCGACCCGCAGCGCGACGTCGCCGAGTACATCGCCGATGCCGAGAAACTCGGCCTGCAGATCACCCACGTCATCGAAACGCACTTCCACGCCGACTTCCTGTCCGGCCATCTCGAGCTGGCCGAGGCCACCGGCGCGGTCATCGTGTACTCGTCGGTCGCCCGGCCCGAATTCGATCACCTCGGGGTCGAGGATGGCCAACGCATCTCCCTGGGCGAGGTGGTGCTGGAATTCCGGCACACCCCCGGCCATACCCCGGAGTCGATGAGCATCGTGGTCCATGAGCACGCCGACGACGCCACGCCCTACGGCGTGCTGACCGGTGACACCTTGTTCATCGGTGATGTGGGCCGGCCGGACCTGCTCGCGTCGATCGGCTTCACCCGCGACGAGCTGGCCGACAACCTCTACCACTCGCTGCACGAAAAGCTGCTGACGCTAACGGATGCCACCCGGGTCTTCCCGGCCCACGGCGCAGGTTCGGCGTGCGGCAAGAACCTGTCCACCGAACTGTCGTCCACGATCGGTGAGCAGAAGCAGACCAACTACGCACTGCGCGCGCCGGACAAGGAGTCGTTCATCGAGCTGGTGACGGCCGGACAGCCGCCGGCACCAAGCTATTTCGGGTACGACGCAATCCTCAACCGCAAAGACCGGCCGTTGCTCGACGAGGAGGCCACCCCGCCGGCTCTGGATTACCGGCACGCCGCCGAAGCTGTGGCGTCCGGTGCCATGCTGGTCGACGGCCGTAGCCCCGAGGACTTCGCGAAGAGCCACCTGCGCAACGCGATCAACATCGGGCTGGCCGGTCGTTATGCAGAATTCGCCGGTTCGGTGATCACACCGGATGCCGACATCGTGCTGGTCACCGAGCCGGGCGAGGAACGTGAGGGCAAGAACCGGTTGGCGCGCATCGGATTCGACCGGGTGCTGGGTTACCTCGACGATCCCGAACGCGCGATGTTCGAGCACCGAGACGATGTGGAAGTGGCATCCCGGCTGACCGCGCACGCCTTCGGCGAGCGGGCCGGCGATATCGCCGACCTCCAGATCGTCGACGTGCGCAATCCAGGCGAGACCGAGGCCGGCATGATCCCCGGCGCGATCAACATCCCGGTGGGACAGCTGCCGGACCGCACGGCCGAACTGGACCCGACCCGCCCGACGGTCGTCTACTGTGCCGGCGGCTACCGTTCGTCTGTAGCGGCCAGCCTGCTGCGCCGGCGCGGCTTCACCGACGTCAGCGACATCCTGGGCGGCTACGGCGCCTGGCTGGCCGCAACCCAGACCGTTTGAGAGACAGGAGAATACGACACATATGTCCAGCCCACGCAAGCATGAGGTCCTGATCATCGGCGGCGGTACAGCCGGGATCACGGTGGCCGCACGGTTGTTGCGCCGGCACCACACCGACGTCGCGATCATCGAACCGTCGGACAAGCACTACTACCAGCCGCTGTGGACACTGGTCGGCGGCGGCCAGGCGACGGCCGCCGAAACCGAGCGTGCCGAGGCGTCGGTGATGCCCCGCGGCGCCACCTGGATCAAGAGTGCGGTGACCTCGGTCGACCCGGACGCCAACACGGTCACGTGTGCCGACGGTACGACCTACGGCTACGACGTGCTGGTCGTGGCACCGGGAATCCAGCTGGACTGGGACCGCACCGAGGGTCTGGCCGACACCCTGGGCTCCGAGGGCGTCTCCTCGAACTACCGCTTCGACCTCGCCCCGCGCACATGGGAATTCATCCGCAACACCCGATCCGGGACCGCGGTGTTCACCATGCCCTCCGGTCCGATCAAGTGCGCCGGCGCACCCCAGAAGATCGCCTACCTGGCCTGTGACCATTGGCGGCGCCAAGGGGTGCTCGACGACATCGACGTGCACCTGGTGGTGCCGACCCCGCGGATTTTCGGCATCCCGGCCATCGCCGACAATCTGGACAAGGTGATCGCCGATTACGGCATCACGCTGCACACCGGAAGCGAAGTCCGCTCTGTCGATTCCGGCGCCCGCAAGGTGACGATGACGAGCATGGCCGAGGGAATCGAGACCACGCTGCCCTACGACGTCCTGCACGTGGTGCCGCACCAGTCGGCACCGGACTGGATCAAGACCAGCCCGCTGTCGACCAGCCATGTCGGCGGCGACGCCAACGGGTATGTCGACATCGACAAACACACCATGCAGCACGTGCGCTATCCCAACGTGTTCGCACTCGGCGACGCGGGCTCGTCACCGAACTCGAAAACCGGTGCGGCCATTCGGAAACAAGCGCCCGTCGTGGTGGACAACATCGGCGCGGTGTTGAGCGGGCGACCACTGCTCGCCTCGTACGACGGTTATGCCTCCTGCCCCATCGTCACGTCCTCGAAGGACATGCTGCTGGCCGAGTTCGACTACGACTTCACCCTCAAACCGTCCTTCCCCCTGCTCGATCCGGTCACACCGCACCGGCCGTACTGGTACCTCAAGAAGTACGGGCTGCCCGTCCTGTACTGGAACCTGATGTTGAAGGGTCTGGCCTGATGTCCAATCCGTCGATCATCGACGCAACCGAACTCAACGAGCTGACGCGGGACGGCGTGGGCCCGCGGCTCATCGATGTCCGCACCCCTGGTGAGTTCGAAAGTGCCCATATCCCAGGCTCTTACAACGTCCCACTGGACCTGCTGCAGGAGCATCGTGACGAGATCGCCCAGCACCTCGACGAGAATGTGGTGCTGATCTGCCGCTCCGGGCAACGTGCCGGCACCGCCGGGCAGGCGCTTCGCGAGGCCGGGCTGCCCAATGTCTCGATCCTCGACGGTGGGATGACTGCCTGGCAGGACAAGGGATTCGTCGTGCGCCGCGGCGCCCAGCGCTGGGACCTCGAACGCCAGGTGCGCCTGGTTGCGGGGTCGATCGTGCTCGGCAGCGTGCTGGGCAGCATCGCGTCCCCCAAGCTGAAATGGGTCGCGGGGGCGATCGGGGCCGGGTTGACCACCGCGGCACTGACAAACACCTGCGCCATGGGAATGATGCTGGCCAAGCTGCCCTACAACCGGGGCGCGTCCTGTGATGCCCAGGCGGTGGTCGAGCAGCTGATCGGTACCAAGAAGACACCTTCCGGCGCGTCGGCATGATCGCCCTGGCTGTCGCACTGGCCGTCCTGGTCGGGGTGTCGCTCGGACTCCTCGGCGGGGGCGGGTCGATCCTGACGGTCCCGCTGCTGGCCTATGTGGCCGGTATGGAGGCCAAGCAGGCGATCGCCACCTCGCTCGTGGTGGTCGGGGTCACCAGCGCGGTCAGCACACTGTCACATGCCCGCGCCGGTCGGGTGCAGTGGCGCAACGGGATGCTGTTCGGGGCGGCCGGCATGGTCGGTGCCTATCTCGGCGGGCTGCTGAGCTATGTCATCGAGGGCTCGGTGCTGCTGATCGCCTTCACGGCGGTGATGGCGGCCACCGGGATCGCGATGATCAGGAGGCGCACCGCCTGCGCTTCGACAACGCGCACGCTGCCGATCGCCAAGGTGCTTCCGATGGGGCTCGGCGTCGGGGTGGTGACGGGTGCCGTCGGCGCCGGCGGCGGATTCCTCGTGGTGCCCGCCCTGGCGCTGTTGGGCGGCCTGCCCATGCCCGTCGCGGTGGGCACTTCGTTGCTGGTGATCACGATGAACTCCGCAGCGGGCCTGGCCGGCCATCTCAGCACCGTGCCGATCGACTGGACGATCGCCGGGGCAGTCACCGCCGCGGCGGTGCTGGGCAGCCTGATCGGCACCCGACTGACTGCCCACGTGGACCCCGGCGTGGTACGACGGGCCTTCGGCTGGTTCGTGTTGCTGATGGCATCGGTCATTCTCGGTCAAGAGGTAGATCCGGCCGTCGGGCTCACCGCCGCCTGCCTGACTGTACTGGCCGGTCTCAGCACCGTCAGCTGTGCGCGGCTGGGATGGTGTCCGCTGCGGTGGCTGTTCGGCCCACCGGCGGCCACAACATGACCCCCACACATACCCCCACGGGTATGATGGAGAATCAACAGACTCAAAAGTTAGGGGCGACAACATGATCTGCGACGAGGAATCGATCGCCGCCATTCTCAACCGGCTGCGCCGCGCCCAAGGACAACTCGCCGGCGTCATCACCATGATCGAACAGGGCCGTGACTGCAAGGACGTCGTCACCCAGCTCGCGGCGGTCTCCCGCGCGCTCGACCGCGCCGGGTTCAAGATCGTCGCAACCGGTCTGCGCGAATGCATTGCCGGTGAAAGCGACGAGCCGATGGATGTGGCCGATCTGGAGAAGCTGTTCCTGACCCTGGCGTGATCCGCGGCCGGGTCAGTTGATCGTCAGCGCCTCGTCCTCGTCTCGGCTCGCAGAATTCTTGCCCTTGTCGTCCGTGTCGTCCTGGTCGCTCCGTGAAACCTGCACATCACCGGCGATCTGCGGAACCCGCGTCGCCCGCACGTAGACAGTGTCGCCCTCGCGTAGCCCCAGCGCCTCGGCGTCACCCCGGGTGATCTGGGCCGTGAACGGCACGTGCGTTGCGGCGCTGGTCAACTCGACGCGAACCTCGAAGCCCAGCATCACGATCCGGTCGATCGTGGCCCGCAAGACCCCGGTGGCCTCGGCCGTGCCGTCACCGGCGGCCACCGCCAGTTCGGGATTACGACCCACGCGAATGTCGTGCGGGCGCACCAGGATTCCGTTGAGTTCGGAGACCGCGCCCAGAAACGACATCACGAACGCGTTGGCGGGCTCGTCGTACACCTCGGTCGGTGAACCGACCTGCTCGATGCGCCCCTTGTTGAGCACTGCGATCCGGTCCGCCACATCTAGGGCCTCGGCCTGGTCGTGGGTCACCAGCACGGTGGTGACGTGTACCTCGTCGTGCAGCCGGCGCAGCCAGGTACGCAGATCGTCGCGCACCTTGGCGTCCAATGCCCCGAACGGCTCGTCGAGCAGCAGCACCTGCGGGTCGACGGCCAGCGCCCGCGCCAGCGCCATCCGCTGACGTTGACCGCCCGAGAGCTGGTTGGGATAACGGGTTTGAAAACCGGCCAGCCCCACCACTTCCAGCAGGTTGTCGACCTTCTCCTTGACCTCGGCCTTGGGGCGCTTACGGATCTTCAGACCAAAGGCCACGTTGTCGCGGACCGTCAGGTGTTTGAACGCCGCGTAGTGCTGGAACACGAAACCGATACCGCGGCGCTGCGGCGGGATTCCGGTCACGTCACGGCCGTTGATGGTGATGGTCCCGGTGTCGGGTTGGTCCAGTCCGGCGATGGCACGGAGCAGGGTGGACTTGCCCGAGCCGCTCGGCCCCAACAGGGCGGTGAGCGAACCGGAGGGCACCTCGAAGTCGATGTTGTCGAGCGCGGCGAAATCGCCGTAGTGCTTGTTCGCGCCCCGAACCACGATCGCGTCGGTCATAGTTCTTCCCTTCTCGGCCCTACTGCGCGGCCTTGGTTCGACGACGGTCGAGGATGACCTGGACCACCAGGACCACCACGGCCACCGCCATGAGCAACGTCGAGATGGCGTACGCGCCGTACACCGAGTCGGCGGTGCCGCGGTTGTAGCGGTCGGCCACCAGCAAGGTCAGCGTCTGAGAGGTGCCCGGCAGGTTCGACGCCACCATGAGCACCGCACCGAACTCTCCCAGGGTGCGGGCCACGGTCAACACGATGCCGTAGGTCAGGCCCCACCGGATCGACGGCAGGGTGATCCGCCAAAAGGTCTGCCACCACGTCGATCCCAGTGTCGCGGCGGCTTCCTCCTGATCGGTACCGATCTCGTGCAACACCGGTTCGACCTCGCGGATGACGAACGGCACGGTGACGAAGATGCTGGCCAGCACGATGCCGGGGAATCCGAAGATGATCTTGAACCCGAGGTTGTTCTCGACGAAACCGAACAACCCGGCCGACCCCCACAGCAGGATCAACGCCACACCGACCACCACCGGCGACACCGCGAACGGCAGGTCGATGACCGCCTGCAGCGCACTCTTGCCACGGAATTTGTTGCGCGCCAAGACCAATGCCGTGGGGACACCGAACAACACGTTCAGCGGCACCACGATCGCCACCACCAACAACGACAGGTTCAGCGCCGAGATGGCCGCGGGCGTGCCCACCGATGCGAAGAACTCGCCGAGCCCCGGGCCGAACGTGCGCCACAAGATGAGACCCACCGGAACCACCACGAGCACCGTCACATAGGCCAGGGCAAGAAACCGCAACAGGTAGCGCATCCGCGGGGAGAGCGTCATGCCGAAAGCTCCTCACGTTTGGCCACCCGCGACCCCACCGCCCGGAGCACGAACAACACCAGGAACGAGATCAGCAGCAGCACAATGGAGATCGCCGCGGCCCCGGTGCGGTCGTCGTTCTCGATCAGGGTGCGGATCCACTGCGAGGACACCTCGGTCTCGCCCGGCACCGCACCACCGATCAGCACCACCGAACCGAACTCGCCGATGGCCCGCGAGAACGCCAGCCCGGCGCCGGACAGCAGCGCGGGAAGCAACGCCGGCAGGATCACCTTCACGAAGATGACCCGGTTACTGGCCCCCAGCGAGGCCGCGGCTTCCTCGGTCTCGCGGTCGAGCTCCAGCAGTACCGGCTGTACCGAGCGCACCACGAACGGCAGGGTGACGAACAACAGCGCGACACCGACACCCCACTTGGTGTGCTGCAGGTGCAGACCGACCGGGCTGGCCGGGCCGTATAGCGCCAGCATCACAAGGCTCGCCACAATCGTCGGCAATGCGAACGGCAGATCGATCACCGAGTCCACCAGCCGTTTACCCCAGAATTCGTCGCGGGTCAGCACCCAGGCCACCACCAGGCCGAACACCAGGTTGACCAATGTCACGCCGGCCGAGATGGTCAGCGTCACCCGGAACGAGTCCACCGCCGCGTTGGAGGTGACGGCCAGCCAGAAGGCGTGCCACCCGCCGCCGGCCGCCTGCCACACGATCGCGGCCAACGGCAGCAGAACGATGATGCTCAGCCAGATCGACGCGGCCCCCACGCGCAGTGAGGTGCTGCCGTAGCGGCCGGGCCGCTCACCTGCCGGCGCGCCCAGATCCGTCTGGGCGGCATCGGTCTGGGCCACCGACGTCATCCAGTCGCCTGCTTGTAGATCTTGGTGATGGAGCCGTTGTCCTTGTCGAACAACGATGGGTCGACCTCATCCCAGCCGCCCAGGTCGGCGATCGTCCAGAGCTTCTCCGGCGTCGGGAAATCCTTGGTGAAGTCCGCCGCCACCGCCGGATCGACCGGCCGGAACCCGGCCTCGGCCCACAGCTTCTGCCCCTCGGGGGTGAACAGGAAGTTCAGTAGGGCCTTGGCCTTGTCGGCATGGGCGCTGGTCTTGACGACGGCCACCGGGTTCTCGATCTTGAAAGTCTGGGGCGGGTTGACGTGCTCGACCGGCTTGCCCTGCCGCTCGACGTTGATCGCCTCGTTCTCGTAGCTGATCAGCACATCCCCGGTGCCCTGCAGGAACACGTCGGTGGCTTCACGGCCGGAACCCGGACGGGTCTTGACGTGCTCGGTCACCAGCTTGTTGACGAAGTCCAGACCGGCCGCCGAATCCTTGCCGCCGTTGCTCTTCGCCGCATAGGGCGCCAACAGGTTCCACTTGGCCGAACCGGAACTCAGCGGGCTCGGGGTCACCACCTCGAGTCCGGGTTGCAGCAGATCGTCCCAGTCCTTGATGCCCTTGGGATTGCCCTTGCGCACCACCAATGACACCACAGATCCGAACGGGACGCCCTTGGTGTTGCCGGCATTCCAGTCCTCGGCCACTTTGTCGGCCTTGACCAGCCGGGTGATGTCGGGTTCGACCGAGAAGTTGACGATGTCGGCCGGCTTGCCGTCGACGACGGCACGCGACTGGTCACCAGAGGCGCCGAAGGACTTGGTCACCGCAACACCCTTGCCCTCCTCGGTGGCGGCGAACGCCGGGATGATCTTGCTCCACCCCGGTTCGGGCACCGCGTAGGCAACCAGGGTCAGGGTGGTGTCGGCACCCGCGGCGGCGTCGTCCCCACCGGGAACGTCGCTGGCACCGCCGGCGCACCCGACCGCCAACACACTGGTGGTGGCCAGGACGGCGGCGGTGCGCCACAGCCGCGCACGGGAGAACACCGATCGGCTGAGGTTGGTCTTGTTGACGGACACTGAGGACCTTTCTGGCAGACAGCGGACAATGCGAGGTCCGTCATGCGGAAAGGCGAGGGAGGTGAGGGAGGCAACAGCAGAGCATCCGGGCACAGAACCGCCACCGACACCAAACCGCAGACGGGTTGGGGTCAGCGACAACAGGCGACGTCAGCAACAGCGCGTGCACCCACGGCAATGAGAGCCAAGACATGGCTCTCGGTCTTGCCGGACGCTGAATGCATGGCGCGAAGAATAACAGAATTCCGCCGTCGCGCCTGCCGGGCAGTGCGGGCCGGAGTCAGCGGGTCAGCAACCACATGACGATGACCAGGACGACCAGGAGAACCAAGATCAAGGTGACACGCGACCGCGGCATACCGTTCACTCCGATTCCATCTCCTCCGTCGGGGCATGGCGAAGCCGGTGCAACCCGGCGGTTCCCCAGCCCAGCGCACCGTCGAGCACCACGGCACTGCCGTAGGCCAGCGCCAGTACCACCGGCATCACCACCGCGGTCTGCACGACGAACGGCAGCCCGGTGAGCCACAGTTCGACGCCGTCCCACCAGCTCAGGATTGCCGTCATGGGCCCAAGCGTAGGCGATCGCCGAATCACCGTTCTTCATCCCGCCCCGCCCGTAACATTCGCCACGCCCGGCGCGGGTAGACGCCGCCTGTATCCGCAGATGATGATGTGCGGATGGTTCTGCAACACACCGAGCCCACGGATGCCGCCGCGGCACTCGGAAAGACACCCGGGACGTCCAAGACATCGGACACGCCGTTGACGGTGACCGCCCCGGTGCCCTACTCATCGAGTGGCTCGCTGCGGAACCCGTTCCCGCCGATCGCCGACTACGGCTTTCTGTCCGATTGCGAGAACACCTGCCTGATCTCCTCGGCCGGCTCGGTGGAGTGGCTGTGTGTCCCCCGCCCCGATTCGCCGAGCGTGTTCGGCGCGATCCTGGACCGCAACGCCGGCCACTTCCGGCTCGGCCCCTACGGCGTGACCGTGCCCTCGGCGCGCCGTTACCTACCCGGCAGCCTGATCCTGGAGACCACCTGGCAGACCCACACCGGTTGGCTGATCGTGCGCGACGCCCTGGTGATGGGACCCTGGCACGACATCGAGACCCGCTCGCGCACGCATCGACGCACCCCGATGGACTGGGATGCCGAGCACATCCTGCTGCGCACGGTGCGTTGTGTCAGCGGCACCGTCGAGCTGGTGATGAACTGCGAACCGGCCTTCGACTACCACCGGGTCAGCGCATCGTGGGAGTACTCCGGCCCCGCCTACGGCGAGGCCATCGCCCGCGCCGCCCGCAACCCCGACTCACACCCGACCCTGCGGCTCACCACGAACCTGCGGATCGGTATCGAGGGCCGGGAGGCCCGTGCCCGGACCCGGCTCACCGAGGGCGACAACGTGTTCGTCGCGCTGAGTTGGTCCAAGCATCCGGCTCCTCAGACATACGAAGAGGCCGCCGAGAAGATGTGGAAAACCAGCGAGGCGTGGCGGCAATGGATCAACATCGGTGATTTCCCGGACCACCCGTGGCGGTCCTACCTACAGCGCAGCGCGCTGACGCTGAAGGGTTTGACCTACTCCCCGACCGGCGCCCTGCTGGCCGCGCCGACCACGTCCCTGCCGGAAACCCCTCAGGGCGAACGCAATTGGGACTACCGCTACTCGTGGATCCGGGATTCGACGTTCGCGCTGTGGGGGCTGTACACCCTGGGCCTGGATCGCGAGGCCGACGACTTCTTCGCGTTCATCGCCGACGTGTCCGGGGCCAACAACGGCGAACGACACCCGCTACAGGTGATGTACGGGGTCGGCGGCGAGCGCAGCCTCGTCGAGGAAGAGCTGCACCACCTGTCGGGTTACGACAACGCCCGGCCCGTGCGCATCGGCAACGGTGCCTACAACCAGATGCAGCACGACATCTGGGGCACGATGCTCGATTCGGTGTACCTGCACGCCAAGTCGCGCGAGCAGATTCCCGAGGCGCTGTGGCCGGTACTGAAGAACCAGGTCGAAGAAGCCATCAAGCACTGGAAGGAACCCGACCGGGGCATCTGGGAGGTACGCGGCGAGCCGCAGCACTTCACCTCCAGCAAGATCATGTGCTGGGTGGCGCTGGACCGCGGTTCGAAGCTGGCCGAACTTCAAGGCGAGAAGAGCTACGCACAACAGTGGCGCGCCATCGCCGAGGAGATCAAGGCCGACGTGCTGGCCCGCGGCGTGGATTCGCGTGGGGTGCTCACGCAGCGCTACAACGACGACGCGCTGGACGCCTCGCTGTTGCTGGCGGTGCTGACCCGGTTCCTGCCCTCGGATGACCCGCGGGTGCGGGCCACGGTGTTGGCGATCGCCGACGAACTCACCGAGGACGGTCTGGTGCTGCGCTACCGGGTCGAGGAGACCGACGACGGGTTGTCCGGCGAAGAGGGCACGTTCACCATCTGTTCGTTCTGGTTGGTGTCGGCGCTCGTCGAGATCGGTGAGGTGAGCCGGGCCAAGCATCTGCTGGAACGGTTGTTGTCGTTCGCCAGTCCGCTGCATCTGTACGCCGAGGAAATCGAGCCGCGAACCGGACGGCATCTAGGCAACTTCCCGCAAGCCTTCACCCACCTGGCCCTGATCAACGCGGTGGTGCACGTCATCCGCGCCGAAGAGGAGTCCGACAGTTCCGGGGTGTTCCAGCCCGCCAACGCGCCGATGTAGCCCACCTAGCCCCGCCGAGCAGACGCAAACCCGTACCAAATCCGTTGATTTGCTACGGGTTTGTGTCTGTTCGCGGGAGAAATCACTTGCGGGCGAGCAGCCAGGCCTGACCGCCGCCCTCGTCGGCGGCGATCACCTCGAGGCGGCCGAATGCGTCGCGCAGCTCTCCCGGAGCGGCCCGGAACCTCCCGGGTGCGGCACCGACTTCACTGAGCACGCAGACCGCGAGGACCCCGCCGGTAGTCAGGCGCTCGGACATCGGGCGGTACAGCCGCGGATCGCGGAATCGGTGGCACACGATCACGTCGACCGGTGGGCCGTCAGGCAACCCGTCATCGAGGTCGACGACATCGAAGCGACACTTCTCGGAGACGCCGTACCGGGCAGCCAATGCACCGGCATGGCCGAGCGCCAGCGGCGACACGTCGACGCCCCGCACGTTCAGGCCGCGTCGGGCCAGCCAGACCGACGCCGAACCGGTGCCGCACGCGATGTCGAGCGCCGTTCCTTTCACTGGGAAGACGTCACCGTGCGCGTCGAACACCGCTGGCAGGCGGGGCGCATCGACGGCGCTGTCATGGCCGCGGTACGTGGTGTCCCAGTCGAGGCGATCCTGCTGACTCATCAGCGCCACCCTACGAAAGGTCGGCGGGCGGGAATAGATGCGCCCGGCCGCGGGGTTTGCCCCTGCATGCGAGCCATCGTCTACGACCCGCACGCCCCGGCCAACCTCCGTTTCGACGACGTCGACGAACCAACCGTCACCGAATCCGAGGCCTTGATCGATGTCCACGCGATCGCACTGAATTTCGGTGAGCTCCATTTCATCGATCACATGCGCAAACCGGGTGAGGTGCCCGGCTGGGACAGTGCCGGTGTCGTCGTCCGGGCCGCCGCCGATGGATCCGGACCGGCGGTCGGCACCCGCGTGGTCGGCTTCAGCGGTGCGGCCGGCTGGGCGGAACGACGGGTCGTGTCCACCGGCAATCTCGCCGAGCTTCCCGAGTTCGTCGAGTTCGACGAAGCCGCCGCATTGCCGGTCGCGGGAGTGACTGCGTTGCAGGCGGTTCGGGCCCTCGGGCCGGTGGTGGGCCGCCGAGTGCTCATCACCGGCGCCTCCGGCGGCGTCGGCCGGTTCGCGGTGCAGCTGGCTGCCCGAGCCGGCGCGCATGTCATCGCCGCGGTCGGCAGCCCCGCCCGCGGTGAGGGCCTCACCGAGCTGGGCGCCGCCGAGGTGGTGGTCGGACTCGATACCGTGACGGAGCCGGTGTTCGGCGCCCTCGACAATGTCGGTGGGAAGCTCTTGGCGCAGGCGTTCAGCCTGGTGTCCGACGGCGGTTCGGTGCAGTCGATCGGGATGGCCTCCAACGAACCCACGACCATCGACTTCGAGGCGGAGCGACGCCGGGGAAACCGGAAACGGTTGGAGCCGTTCACTGTTCGGGGACCCTTTCAGGCTGACCTCGACTACCTGTTGACACTGGTCGCCGACGGCGAGATGGACCCGCAGATCGGGCTGCGCGACACCTGGAGCAACATTGCCGCTGCCGCACAGGCCCTGCTCGACCGCAGGGTCACCGGCAAGGCGGTACTACAGGTCGACTGACGACGGCTCAGTTGCCCTGCCCGCCGCGGCCTCGGGACACCAGGTCGGACACCGGGTCCTTGCCGTTGATGAACCAGTCGCCCAGGATGCGGGCCTTGTACACCACCGGATTGTGTGAGGCCAGGGTGCGGGCATTGCGCCAATGCCGGTCCAGTCCAAGCTCTTCGGACACTCCGGAGGCACCGAGGGCGTCGAACACCCGGGTGGTGGCCCGCAATGCCGCCGCCACGATCACCAACTGCGCCTGCGTGACCGCCACCTCGGCATCCACCAGCAGCCGGCGCGCCTGATCGTCGCTGCCGGCGAGCCGGCCGGCCACGACCCGGTCCAGGGTCCGCGCACTCTGCCCCAACGCGGCTGTGGCGCTGAAGGATTCGGCCGACACCTCGCCGATCACCTGCAACAGCTGCGGATCGGCCGCCGGGACTTCGGCCAGCCCCTGCGGGTAGTTGCGTCGACGCGCGGCCAGAGCAGCCGAGCCGTCGCGTTGAGCGGCCCGGATGATGCCGGTCAGCACTGCCAGCATCGCGATCTGGTAGAAGTGCGCCTGGTAGGTGAACCGCTCGGCAGCCGGGAACACGTTGCCGCGCTCGGCCCGAGCCTGCTCGTATCGCGCCGAACCGCTGCCGGTGGTGCGCTGACCGAACCCGCGCCAGTCGTCGATCAGGGTGACGCCCGGATCGTCGGCGCGGACCAGTGCGGTCCATAGCTCACCATCCTCACCGCGGCCGAGGACGTCGAGCCAATCGGCGTAAAGGCTGCCGGTGGCATAGTATTTCGCGCCGGACACCAGCCAGTGGTCGTCGTGCGCGGTGACGGTGGTGGCCAGATTGGCCAGGGTCAGGTTGTTGGCCTCGGTCCAGCCGCCACCGACGAATTCGCCGGCCAGGAATCGTTTGATCCAGGTGGTGTTGTCCTCCGTCACGGTGGCGTTGAGCCGGTCCTCGACGAAAGCCAGGTGGTTGCGCCAGATGTGAGCGACGTTGGCGTCGGCCTCCCCCAATTCGGCCAGCAGGAGGAATGTCTGTTCCAGCGAGGCGCCGAACCCGCCCTGCTCGGCGGGGATCCGCAGCGTGCCGAAACCGGCATCGCTGAGCCAGCGCACCTGCTCATGGGGAAACACGCGGTTGGACTCACGCTCACGGTTACCCTCGGCGATCCGCTCGAAGATCGGACCGAAGACCGAACGCAGTTCGCCGTCGTAGCCGGTCGGTGGCTTGAGATAGCTGGTGTCCGTGGACATTTACGGATTCTCCTCGGCGTCGATTCGGTATGCGTACTGGTCTCTGACCGCCAGGTAGCCAAGCCGCCGGTACAACTCGTGCGCTCTGCTGGCGTTGTCGATGTCGGTGCCCAGCGACGCGACCGTGAGCCCGCGCCTCAGTGCCGCCAGCCAGATCTTGCGCAACAGCAGCTCGCCGGTGCCGCGGGTCCGACGATCCCGGCGCACCCCGATGTAGTCGGTGTGGGCGCTGCGTTCCTGGTCGGCACCCACGCCGGTGGTGTAGGTCGATCCCAATACGTAGCCGACCACCACGCCGCCGTCGTCGACCGCGGCGATGCTGAAGTCCGGCGCGAAGGCGCGGCTGCGCAGGTGATGTTCCCACCGCTGCGGGGTTTTCGACATGTTCCCGAAATGCTCGCTGAAGGTGTCGAATTGCAGTTGCCGAACCTGCTCCGCGTAACCACCTGAGATCACTTCCGGCCAAGACAGGATCGTCAGGCCGTCTATGTGCGCAGCGGCCAGGGCGGTTGGATCCTCGCCGAGCAATGGCTTTCGAGTGGCGACGAACTGCCGCTCCCGGCGCGCGCCGTGGTGCACGAGCGCTTCGATGGCGGCGGGTTGATCGGCACCGATGTAGGCCCGCAGATAGGCAGCGGCCGGCGCCACGCGGCGGAACCGCGCGACGGTGTCGCCGACGACCGTCTCGACCACGGCCCCGGCCACCGAGGGTCCGAACACGAAGTCGCCCAGCACTTCCGGTTCGGCGCCGTCGGGCCGGTGCAGCACCGCGTACCCGAGCACCTCGTCGGACTCACCGCGCAGCACCAGTGCCGACCCGGGATACGCGCCGTCGAACTGTTCGGCGACGTCGCGCGAATCGGCGGCGAACTTTCGCCCGGCCAAACCCGGCGTGGTGGCCAGGAAATCGGCGATGAGCGGGTAGTCGCGTGGGGTGGCCGCTGCCACCGCCGCGCCGGCAGTCGGCCGATGGTCGGTGACGGTCATGTGTGGGCCTCGTCCTTCAGCGCCGGGGCCGACTGCTGAAGCACCTCGCCGATACCCTCGTCGGCCAGTCGCTGTTGCTCTGCCTCCGACAGGGTCTGGATGCTGCCGATCCGGTTGGCCACCTCGGGCCGGGTGCGCTTGAGATACCAGTACCAGGCCAGCCCGGCCGCCAGGATCGCACCGAAGACGAAAGGCAGGATGTTGAACGGGAATTCGGGCACAGGATAGAAATTGCTGACGATCACATACCCGAGACCGATGGTGGCCGCCACCGCGACCGCGAGCCGCAGCGGGGTCAGCGCGCCGATCTTACGCAGCCAGATCGGGGTCGCGATGACCACCAGCAGATAGCTCACCAGGAAGCCCCAGTTGGCCACGTAGCCGCCGTAGACGTCGAACACCAACCGCCCGGCCGAACTGAAGGTGGCCGCGACCGAGAACGCGAACGCCAGGAGCCCGACGAAAATCACCCCGGCCCACGGCGTCTTGTAGGTAGCGTGAATCTTGGTGAACACCTGCGGCAAGGCCCCTTCGTGAGCGAAGGTGAACAACGAACGTGCCGCGGCGGTGGTGACGGCGGTGACGAACACGATGAACGCGATCGCAACCGCACCGCTGACGATCTGGTTCACCCAGTCGACGCCGACGCTCGTGGCCAGCTGAGGCAGGACCGCCCTGTCGCCGTCGATCTCACCGAAGTGCAGGATTTGCGGATACGTCGCAAAGATGTAGAGGGCGCCGATCAAGATGACCACGCGCAGAAGCGATCTGGCGATATTGCGATGCGCATCCTTGGCCTCGGCACCCAGCGAGGCCACGCTTTCGAAACCGGCGTAGGAACCCACCGCGGTGACCGCGGCGATGAAGGTCGCGCTGGAACCGAGATGCTGGGGGTTCCACTGCTCCCAGTCGATGCGGAATCCGTAGCCGATGTAGGAGGCCACGATGATCACCAGGATCGACGCGATCGCCAGCAGTTCGAAGGCCAGCTCGTACTTGGCCGCCAGTGAAACCCCGCGGTACGGCAGGTACACCGCGACGCCGACCACCACGATCACCAGCAGCAGCCGGAACCACACCGCTTGTGACCCCAGGCCGATCGACTCCAGGAACGCATCGAGATACAGGACACCGCCGAGGGTTCCGGTGGTGGCGAACCCGATGTAGCCGAACAGCAGGCTGAAACCCGCGGCGAAGGCGAAGCCGGGTCCCAACCCGTTTCCGGTGTACGTGCCCAGCGAGCCGGAGGACACCGTGCGTTTGGCCTGGAAGCTGATCGTGACCGCGACCAGCACCACGATCGACAGCCCGATCACCGCCGCCCACGCTGCACCCTTGCCGGCCGCCACGAACAGCGAGAACGGCACCACGGCCAGCGCCACACTCGGCGCCGCGGCCGCCAGGCCCTGGGCGAACACACCCCACGGCCCGAGCGCCCCGGATTCCAGCCCGGTCGATTCGGCGGCGATCAGCGTGCGCCGCCCCACCGCGGGATCGGGGCGCGTCGTCTTCGGATCGTCTGTAGTAGTCACGGCAACGTCCCTTTCTGACCGCGACGTCCCCGTCCGTGACCCGGCCCGGGAGTTGACAAGTCGGTATGGGTGCCACACTGCCGCAGACGGATTCGCGGCGGCAGCTATCGAATCGGCGGGATTCTATTGCGGATGAACAGAATTGCGACGGAATGCGGCGGCCGGGTGGCCCGCTCCCAGCAGGGCGCTCTCACCGCCGAACAGGCGCTGGCGCAACGTGGTCGGATCGCCGAGCTCACGCGCCCGGCCCCGGCGTCGAAGTTCGGGGATGAGGTACTCCCCCACGTCGGCGAAGCTGCCGGGCGTCACGTGATACGCGATGTTGAAGCCGTCCACCCCGCTGCGGTCGGCGTAGGCAGCCAAGGCGTCGGCAACTGTGCGCGCCGATCCGACGAACAACTCACCGCCGAAACCACCGAGCCCTCCGACGTAGTCCCGCAGCGTCAGACGTTCTCGTGCCTCGGTGTCGGTCACCGCGGCCAGGATGGACCGGCTGGCGTCGGTGTCGAACTGCTCGATCGGGCGGTCGACTCCGTAGGTCGACCAGTCCACCCCGGACAGGGCCGACAGCAGCACCAGCCCGGCCTCCAGGTCGTGGAACCGGGCGAGGTCGCGGGCCTTGGCCTGGGCCGCGGAATCGGTACTGTCCGTGACGATCTCGACGGACGTGATGAACTTCAGGGAGTCCGGGTCCCGGCCATGTCCGACTGCCCGCCGACGGATGTCCTCGATGTTGGACCGCAACACCTCGGGTCGAGGATCGCTGACGAAGACGAGTTCGGCGTTACGCGAGGCGAATTCACGGCCGGCCGCAGAGGTGCCGGCCTGGAACAGCACCGGGGTGCGCTGAGGCGAGGGCTCGACCAGATGTGCCCCGGGCACAGTGAAGTACCGGCCGTGGTGGCCGATGTCATGGACCTTCGCGGGATCGGTGTAGACGCCACGTTCGGCGTCACGCAGCACCGCGTCGGGCTCCCACGACCCTTCCCAGAGCTTGTAGGTGACCTCCAGAAATTCCTGGGCCATCGCGTAACGCTCGTCGTGCGGGATCTGCCGATCGCGTCCGATGATGTTACGTGCCGCACTATCCAGCAATGACGTCACGATGTTCCAACCGATCCGGCCGCCGGTCAGGTGGTCCAGCGTGCTGAACTTGCGGGCCAGCAGGTACGGGCTCTCGTAGGTGGTGGACACCGTGATGCCGAAGCCCAGCCGCTGGGTCGCCGCGGCCATCGCCGACACGACCAGCAGCGGATCGGTGACCGGCGTCTGCACCGCCCGAGCTAGCGCCGCACTGGCGTCGCCACCGAACACGTCGAGTTGCCCGACCGCGTCGGCGATGAACAACGCGTCGAAACCACCGTCGTCGAGCAGCGTGGCCAACTCCACCCAGTACCGCACATCGGTGTAGTCGGCGGTGCGGTCGGCCGGGTGACGCCACAGCCCGAAGTTGCCGTGCGACACCGTCGACATCGTGAACGCCGACAACACATACGGTTCGGTCATACCGGCGATCGCTGCGGTACGTCGAGGCCCAGATGTGATCGCAAGGTCGTGCCGGCGTATTCGTGCCGGAACAGCCCGCGCTTGCGCAGCACCGGGACCACCTGCTCGACGAACAACTCGTGCTGGCCGGGCAATCCGGAGTCGCGGAGTACGAACCCGTCGGCGGCCCCGGTGGTGAACCACTGCTCGATCTCGTCCGCGATCTGCTCGGGCGTCCCCACCACGGCCGCGCCCCATCCGTTCACCGTGCGGTACAGGAACTCTCGCACCGTGGGGTTTCCGTCACTGGCCAGCAGGCGGTAGCCGGCCAGCGCGGTCTGATGGGTCTCGGTGTGCGCCGGGAAGGCCGACTCCGGCACCGGCCCGTCCAGATCGGCGCCGGTGACGTCGACGTCGACCTCCAGCAGCCATCCGGCCTGATATTCGGGGCTGAAGTATTCGTACTCTGCGCGTTCGGCGCGCCTGGCCTCGTCCTCGGTCGAACCGACGATGTACCGCAGCGACGGGGTGATCAGCGGCGGTGTGGCCCGGCCGAACCTTTGCGCATCCCGATGGATCTGGGTGTAGAAATCCCCGGCCCGGGACCGGTTGCCGTGGCTGGTGAAGATCACCTCGGCGTGGCGGGCGGCGAAACCCCGCCCGGTCTCCGAGGATCCGGCCTGAAAGAGAACCGGTTGCCCCTGAGCCGATCTGGCCGCGCCGAGCGGCCCGGCCACGTCGAAGTACCGACCATGATGGTCGGTTGGCCGAATGAGGTTGACATCGTTGAAGATCCCGGCTGCGCGATCCTCGACGACGGTGTCCTCGCCCCAGCCGTCCCACAGCTTGCGCACCACCTCCAACGCTTCCTCGGCGATGCGATACCGCTCATCGTGGGCCACCACGCCACGGGCGCTGAAGTTGTCGGCGGCGGCTTGGGCGAAGCTGGTCACCAGGTTCCAGCCGGCCCGCCCACCGCTGAGGTGGTCGAGTGAAAGGAGCTGGCGGGCAAGGTGATAGGGATGCGCCAGGGTGGCCGATCCGGTGACCACCAACCCGATCTGTTCGGTGACGGAGGACAGCGCGGCGGTCGCGGTGAGGGGTTCGAAGTCCTCGGTGATCTTGTACGCCCACGTCGCGGGCGGGCCGTAGTTCAACCCGTCGGCGAAGAACAGCGCGTCGAACGTGCCGGCCTCGGCGGTCTGCGCATAGCTGATCAGCCGCCGGCGTACCCCCGCGGTGCTGTTGTCGATATCTGGATGCCGCCACGGCCCGGCTGACCGGGTGTTTCCGAAGGCCAGCAGATGCAGCTCTCTGGACACTCCGGCGACACTACGATCCTCACCTGCTCACGCCGAGGGTTGCGCTCAGCGCGAAGCAATCCCGACTTTTTGTCGGCGAGCAGGCCTACTTCTTGGGCTTGTCCCCGGCGGCATCGGTGGACAGCGCCGCGACGAATGCCTCCTGCGGCACGTCCACGCGACCGATGGTCTTCATCCGCTTCTTGCCCTCTTTCTGCTTCTCCAGCAGCTTGCGCTTACGGGTGATGTCACCGCCGTAGCACTTGGACAGCACGTCCTTGCGG
The DNA here is from genome assembly GCF_001666875.1 of Mycobacterium sp. E802. Classification (NCBI taxonomy): domain Bacteria; kingdom Bacillati; phylum Actinomycetota; class Actinomycetes; order Mycobacteriales; family Mycobacteriaceae; genus Mycobacterium; species Mycobacterium sp. E802. Next base: position 31,785 of record NZ_LZJD01000074.1, on the reverse strand, counting down.
ATGGCGCGGATGTTCTCGCGGGCAATGATTTTCGAGCCGATAGCGGCCTGCACCGGCACCTCGAACTGCTGGCGCGGGATGAGCTCTTTGAGCTTGGTCGTCATCTTGTTGCCGTAGGCCGATGCCGAATCCTTGTGCACGATCGCACTGAACGCATCCACGGCCTCACCCTGCAACAGGATGTCGACCTTGACCAGATCGGCCTGCTGCTCGCCGGCCTCCTCATAGTCCAGGCTGGCGTAGCCGCGGGTGCGCGACTTCAGCGAGTCGAAGAAGTCGAAGATGATCTCGCCCAACGGCATCGTGTAACGCAGCTCGACCCGCTCGGGCGACAGGTAATCCATGCCGCCGAGCTCACCGCGGCGGGACTGGCACAGCTCCATGATGGTGCCGATGAACTCACTGGGCGCGATGACGGTGGTCTTGACCACCGGCTCGTAGACCTCGCGGACCTTGCCCTCGGGCCAGTCCGACGGGTTGGTCACGACGATCTCGGATCCGTCATCCTTGATGACCCGGTACACCACGTTGGGCGAGGTGGAGATCAGATCCAGGTTGAACTCGCGCTCCAAGCGCTCCCGGGTGATCTCCATGTGCAGCAGCCCGAGGAAGCCGCAGCGGAACCCGAAGCCCAGCGCCACCGACGTCTCGGGCTCGTACGTCAGCGCCGCGTCGTTGAGTTGCAGTTTGTCCAGCGCGTCGCGCAGATCCGGGTAGTCCGAGCCGTCGACCGGGTAGAGGCCCGAGTAGACCATCGGCTTGGGTTCGCGGTAGCCGGTCAGCGCCTCGGTGGCGCCCTTGCGCGCCGTCGTCACGGTGTCGCCGACCTTGGACTGGCGGACGTCTTTCACGCCGGTGATGAGGTAGCCCACCTCACCGACACCCAAGCCGTCACTGGCCTTCGGTTCCGGTGAGACGATGCCGACCTCGAGCAGTTCGTGGGTGGCCCCGGTGGACATCATCGCGATGCGTTCGCGCGGGGTGATCTTGCCGTCGACGACGCGCACGTAGGTGACCACGCCGCGGTAGATGTCGTAGACGGAGTCGAAGATCATCGCCCGGGCCGGGGCGTCGGCATCACCGGTCGGCGCCGGGACCTGCCGCACCACCTCGTCGAGCAGCTCGGCCACACCCGCCCCGGTCTTGCCGGACACCCGCAGCACGTCCGAGGGGTCGCAGCCGATGATGTGCGCGAGTTCGCCGGCGTAGCGCTCCGGGTCCGCGGCCGGCAGGTCGATCTTGTTGAGCACCGGGATGATCGTCAGATCCCGGTCGAGTGCCAGGTACAGGTTGGCCAAGGTCTGTGCCTCGATGCCCTGGGCGGCGTCGACCAACAGCACCGCACCCTCGCAGGCCTCCAACGCGCGCGACACCTCGTAGGTGAAGTCGACGTGGCCGGGGGTGTCGATCAGGTGCAAGACGAACTCTTCGTCGTTGACCTTCCAAGGCAGCCGCACATTCTGCGCCTTGATCGTGATGCCGCGCTCGCGCTCGATATCCATCCGGTCCAGGTATTGCGCGCGCATCGACCGGTCGTCGACGACGCCGGTGAGCTGCAGCATCCGGTCGGCCAGCGTCGACTTGCCGTGGTCGATGTGGGCGATGATGCAGAAGTTCCTGATCTGCGCCGGCGCAGTGAACGTCTTGTCGGCGAAGCTGCTGATGGGAATCTCCTGGTGAGCGCGGGTGTCGGGCACGTGTTGTGCGCTTCCAGGGTATCGAGGGAGCACCCTTGCGACACAATCGCCGGGCTTAATCGATCCCCGGTCGCTGCGCTCCTGCCCGCCGAACCCTGACTTATGCTCGACACCATGGCGTCGCAGTGGAAGGCGTTCCAGCAGGTTCTCAAGGGCGTCCGCGACGGCGCCGAGCACCTGGTGTTCAACGAGGCACCGAAGTTCGTTCGCCAGCTCCAGACCACCGACAACGTGCCACGCACTGTGCAGCAGGGCATCCAACAAGGCATTCAGCAGGGCATCAAGCTGGGCCTGGGGGCCATTGCCGGCGCGGCCACCCCGCCACCGAAGGCGATCGCCGCGGGTCGGCCGGTGTGCAAGCACAGCGTCCCCACCGCGCACCGGGCCCGCAAGATCGTCTACGCCCCCGACCTGGACGGCCGTGCCGATCCCGGCGAGATCGTCTGGACCTGGGTGGTTTACGAGGATGATCCGACACAGGGCAAGGACCGCCCCGTGTTGGTGGTCGGCCGCGACCAACGCACTTTGCTGGGGCTGATGTTGTCCAGCCAGGACTACCACCGTGATGACCCGGACTGGATCGCCATCGGCACCGGCACCTGGGACTACGACGGCAGGCCGAGCTGGGTGCGGCTGGACCGCGTGCTCGACGTGCCCGAAGAGGGCATCCGCCGCGAAGGCGCGATACTGGACCGGACCCGGTTCGAGGCGGTCGCGGTGCGGCTGCGTGCCGAGTATTCCTGGAGCTGACGCGCTCGCACTTCAACAACCGATGCATCAAATCGGCGCGAGCGGGAATTCCCAGACGATGACCGCGCTACCACCCGATCCCGACCCGGCCGAGATACCCGACCTCGAACCTGGCGGCGGCGTCGCCCCCGGCGCCACGCCACCCGACTCGGCGCAAACCTCGGGGCTGGGCGAACCGGAAGCCCGTCCCAAGCACAAGTACACGCCGTCGTCGGTGACCGCGATCATCGGCCTGGTGGTGCTGATTGCGGTGTTCGTCGCGGTCGGCGTGCTGTTGATCATGAAGATCTCGGGAGTTTTCGGTTAGCCGCGTCGCCGGTCAACGCGGACGGCGCCACATGGCGGTCATGATCGGACCGTCCTGGGGCAGCGGGATCTCCCCGGTCACCTCGAACCCGAACCGCAGGTAGTAGGGAACGTTGTCGGGATTGCTCGACTCCAGATAGGCCGGCGCATGCTCGGCGTCCACCCGGTCCAGACGTGACCGCATCAGGGCATGACCGAAACCGCCGCCGCGGACCGTCGGATCGCTTCCGATCACGCCGAGATACCAATGCGGTTCCTCGGGATGGTGGTGCTTCATCAAGTCGGCGACCTCCCGACCGCGGGCGGTCCGGCGCCCGAAGGCCCGCACGAAGCCTGGCATCATCAGCAACTCCTGCAGCCCGGTCTGTTTCCAGCCGCCGGGTGGATTCCACAGTGCCGCCGCGCCGACGGTGCCGGACCGCAGCGCCACCTCACTACCGCCGCCGGGGAGGAAATGGTGCCGGGCCATGGTGACGAACATTCGGTCCAGCGCCCGCTGCCGGCGTTCGGCCTCGGGCAGCATCCACATCATCACCGGATCGTGATAGAACGCCCGGGCCAGGACACTGCCGAGCACTTTGAGGTCGGTTCTGTTCGCGGGGCGGACATCGATGGCAGCCACCCGCTCACGATCCCACACCGCACCCAGCGCGAAACGACGGTTGTCGGCGAAGTTCGGCGAAATTCGCGCAAACGGCCGTAGTTTCGGCATTCGGGATGCGGCGGGGTCAGCGGCCCTGGGTGATGTAGGCCTGCAGGTGTTCCTGCTCGGCTTCCAGTTCCTCCATCCGGGTCTTGACGATGTCACCGATGCTGACGATGCCGGCCAGCCGGCCATCGTCGACGACGGGGATGTGTCGAACCCGGTTCTCGGTCATCAGGGCGCTGAGGTGATCCACGGTGTCGCGTGGCGTACACGTGGCGACCACCGTGGTCATGATTTCCGAGACCGGCTGGGCCAGCAGGCTGCTGCCCCGCTCGTGCAGCTTGCGCACCACATCACGCTCCGAGACGATCCCGGCCAGCCCGCCGCCGGGACCCATCACCACCATGGCGCCGATGTTCAACTCGGTCAGCCCGGCCAACAGCTCGGTCACCGTGGTCTCGGGCGAAATCGTCACCACCGCCGTGCCCTTGTTCTTCAGCACGTCCGCGATTCGCATCGGCCGCCTCCGATCGTGATCCACCTCACATCAAGGCTAAGGCGGCATCAGTCTGGACGAAAGGTATTCCGCATAACACCCGAACAGGTATATGTGGGCCATGATCGAGGTCACCCTGCTCGGTACCGGTAGCCCGATTCCCGATCCGCACCGGGCCGGTCCCTCCACACTGGTGCGGGCCGGCGGCCAATCCTTCCTCATCGACTGCGGTCGCGGTGTGCTGCAACGCCTGGCCGCGATCGGCTCGGGGGCCAACGGGCTCAGCGCGCTGCTGCTCACCCATCTGCACAGCGACCACATCGCCGATTTGGGTGACGTCATCATCACCCGCTGGGTCAGTACGTTCACCCCGGACGTGCCACCGCTGCCGATCATCGGCCCTCCGGGAACCGCCGACGTGGTGGCGGCAACGCTGAAGGCCTTCGGCTTCGACATCGGTTACCGCATCGCCCATCACGACGACCTCACCGCACCACCGCCGGTCGAGGTGCACGAATACACCGACGGACCGGTGTGGGATCGCGACGACGTGCACATCCGCGTGGCGCCCACCGACCATCGCCCCGTGACACCGACCATCGCGTTCCGGATCGAGCATGCCGGCGCATCGGTGGTGGCCGCCGGCGACACCGTGCCGTGCCCCGGTCTCGACGGGCTCGCCGCCGGCGCCGGCGCCCTGGTGCACACCGTGATTCGCAAAGACCTGATCGAACTCCTTCCGCAGCAACGCATCCGCGACATCTGCGACTACCACTCCTCGGTGCAGGAGGCGGCGGCCACCGCGTCCAGGGCCGGCGTCGGGATCCTCATCCTGACCCACTACGTGCCGGCCATCGCGCCAGGCACCGAGGACCAGTGGCGGGCGCTGGCGGCCACCGAATTCGACCGGCAGATCGAGCTGGGTGACGATCTGCACCGGGTCCAGGTCCATCCCGGCATGTGCGTCAAGCCAACCGGGTGACCTCCACGACCACGTCGAGATCGGTCGAACCCTCACCCGAATAGATTCCCTTGAGCGGGGCCACATCCGAGTAGTCCCGACCCACTCCGACACTGACGTACTGCTCGTTGATCTCGGTGTCGTTGGTCGGGTCGTAATTCCACCAGCCGCCAGTCCACGCCTGGATCCACGCGTGGCTCTGCCCGTCGATCGTGTCGCCGACCACGGCCTCCCGTTTGGGATGCAGATAGCCCGATACATAGCGGGACGGAATCCCCATGCACCGCAACATGATCAAAGACAGATGGGCAAAGTCCTGGCATACCCCTTTGCCCTCCCGCAGCGCGTCCAGGCCCGAGGAGTGCACGCCGGTGGTGCCGGGCATGTACTCGAGCTCGCTGCGCACCCACTGCGCCACCGCCATCACCGCCTCGAACGGGTCGTGGTCCTTGGCGATCCGCTGCCCCACCCGCGCGATGCGCTTGCTGTGCGGCGTGTAGTGCGTCGGGCTGAGCACCTCGTCGAATCGATCGATCACCGCCTCCGAATCCAGGTCATCCCAGCCGGCCAACTCCTCGGGCTTCTCGGCAACCTCGGTCTCGACCACCGACGAGGACGTGACCTCCAACTCGGTGTGCGGGGCGTGTAGGTCGAACGCCGTCACCGCGGTGCCCCAGTAGTCGACATAGCGATACGACCGGGTGGCCGGAACGGTCTCGACGCGGTTGAGGATCACGTTCTGCCGCGAGTCCGACCGCGGCGTCAGCCGGGCCTCGTTGAAGGAGGCCGTCACTGCCGACTTGTAGGCGTATCCAGTGGAGTGCACCACCCGTAGCCGCCACATCTAGACCTCGCCTTCCTCGATCACGACCACGTCGTCGTGGCCGGCATCGGTCCAAGCCACCCAGGGCACGGAGTGGAAGTACTGCAGCGCCAAGGCGTCTCCGACCTCCCGGCACGTTTTCTGCAGGCCGGCCAGCCGCGCGTCCAGCGATTCCAGCAAGGCTCCCGGCTGGAGGAATTCCAGCTCGCTGCGGGCCCGGCCGAGAAGCCGCTGCGCCTCGGCAGTGGCGCCCAGCCGGTTGTGCGGCCGGTTGAGCAACTCGTCGAGGCTGTGTTCGGCCAAGCGCAGGGAATAGAAGATCGACCGCGGGAACAACCGGTCCAACAGCATGAATTCGACCACCCGGCCGGCGTCGAGCACACCGCGGTAGGTACGCAGATACGTATCGTGGGCGCCGGCCGAGCGCAGCAGCGTCACCCACGCCGGCGACGAGCCGCTGTCGCCGACCCGCGACAACAGCAGCCGCACCGTCATGTCGACGCGCTCGATCGCCCGGCCCAACAGCATGAAGCGGTAGCCGTCGTCGCGGCTCAACGTCGAATCGGCCAAGCCGGCGAACATCGCCGCGCGGCCTTCGACATAGGACAGGAACTGATGCGGGCCCAAGCGTTTTGCCGCCCGCTCCCGCTCGGGCAGTGCGTTGTAGGTGGTGTTGAGGCACTCCCAGATCTCGGTCGAGGTGACCTCACGGGCACCGCGCGCGTTCTCCCGTGCCGCCGAAACCGAATCGACGATCGAATTGCCGTTGCTGTCCCGGCTGAACGCCACGATGTCGGTCAGCGACCAGACATCCAGACGTTCCTTGGGCGGCTCGATCCCCAGCACGCGCAACAGCGTTCGCGACGCGACATCCGGGTCGACGCTGGAATCCTCCAACAACTGATGCACCGTGACGTCGAGGATGCGTGCGGTGTCGTCGGCCCGCTCCACGTAACGCCCGATCCAGTACAACGATTCGGCATTGCGCGCCAGCATCACTACCACCCCCTATTGCTGCTGTTGTTGAGACGATGAACCGTCAAGTGCACCATCGCCATTGGTCGCCTGGGAGGTTTTGGGCAGCGAGCGCACCACCTCGGCGGCCGCCAGCTCGCGATCGGCGGCCGACGTGCGGGACGCCAGCACCCAGGTGTCCTTCGACCCGCCGCCCTGGCTGGAATTCACCACCAGCGATCCTTCGGGCAGCGCGACCCGGGTCAGTCCGCCCGGCAGCACCCAGACGTCATTACCGTCGTTGACCGCGAACGGACGCAGGTCGACATGCCGCGGCGCCAGCGTGTCGCCGATCTGGGTCGGCACCGTCGACAGCTGCATCACCGGTTGGGCGATCCAGCCGCGTGGGTCGGCGCGGATCTTCTTGGCGATTGCCGCCAACTCCTTGTCCGAGGCGTCCGGGCCGAACACGATGCCGTACCCGCCGGAGCCTTCGACGGGCTTGATCACGAGTTCCTCGATCCGGTCGAGCACCTCCTCGCGTTCGGCGTCCAACCAACAGCGGAAGGTGTCGACGTTGGCCAGGACCGGCTTCTCCCCCAGGTAGTACTCGATGATGGTCGGCACGTAGGTGTAGACGAGCTTGTCGTCGCCGACTCCGTTGCCCACCGCGCTGGAGATCACCACGTTTCCGGCCCGGGCGGCGTTGAGCAGGCCGGCCACCCCGAGCATCGAATCGGGCCGGAACTGCATCGGGTCCAGGAAGGCGTCGTCGATGCGGCGGTAGATGACGTCGACCTGACGCTCCCCCTCTGTGGTGCGCATGTACACGGCGTTGTCGCGACAGAACAGGTCACGCCCCTCGACCAGCTCGGCACCCATCTGCCGGGCCAGCAGGGAATGCTCGAAGTAGGCCGAGTTGTAGACGCCGGGGGTGAGGACGACCACCGTGGGGTCGGCGACGTTGGTGGGCGCGGCATTGCGCAGCGCCCGCAGCAGATGCGACGAATAGTCACCGACGGCGCGCACCCGGTGAGTGGCGAACAGATTCGGGAAGACACGGGCCATGGTGCGCCGGTTCTCCATCACGTAGGACACCCCCGACGGTGACCGCAGGTTGTCCTCCAGGACCCGGAAGTCACCCGAGGCGTCACGGATCAGATCGATGCCGGCGACGTGGATGCGCACCCCGTTGGGCGGCACGATGCCCGCGGCTGCCCGGTGGAAGTGCTCACACGAGGTGACCAGCCGACGTGGGATGACCCCGTCGCGCAGGATCTCCTGCTCGCCGTAGATGTCGTCGAGATACATCTCGAGCGCCTTGACCCGCTGGGTGATCCCGCGCTCCAGCCGCGACCATTCGGCCGCCGAGATCACCCGCGGCACCAGATCGAGCGGAAACGGCCGCTCCTGGCCCGACAACGAGAACGTGATGCCCTGATCGATGAACGCGCGGCCCAGCGCATCCGACCGCGACCGCAGTTCCGAGGCGTCCGAGGGAGCAAGCTCGGCGAAGATGCCCTTGTACGGTCCGCGGACGTTGCCGGCGGCGTCGAACATCTCGTCGAACGCCGCCGAGTACCGGCCCAGCCGGTGGTAGCCGTCGAACACACCCCGATGCCTGACGCGACGCGACGGCGCGCCCCGTGACCCGGCCGTGGCCGACCCGTTCGACTCGGTTGCCGGCGTGCGGGCGGTTCTCGGGCTCACCGTCATCATGCTGCCGCACCGGTGGTGATTTCGCCGGGTCAACCGCACAACCCGTTTCGGCAGGCCACGGGCCGGTTCACGTGGTATCAAGGAGGTCTTGACGGCACAGATCCGGCTGTGCCCGGCGGTCGCGCTTTGGGAGTTCAGGGACCTCGCTGGTACCCTGAACAGTCGCTGCCCGCAGTGCGGGTGAGCGCACCCAGACTTCGGTAACCCCAGCGAGAAATTACGAAGGAACTTTTACGTGGCCAACATCAAGTCGCAGGAAAAGCGCATCCGCACCAACGAGCGTCGTCGGCTGCGTAACCAGTCGGTGAAGTCGTCGCTGCGCACGGCCGTCCGCGGCTTCCGCGAGGCCGTCGAGGCCGGCGAGAAGGACAAGGCCGCCGAGTTGCTGGTGTCCACCAGCCGCAAGCTGGACAAGGCCGCCAGCAAGGGCGTCATCCACGCCAACCAGGCCGCCAACAAGAAGTCGGCCCTGGCGCTGGCGCTCAACAAGCTCTGAATCTTCGTTAGTTTTCCCGGTTCACCGGGTGGCGAGTTGCGCCACCCGGCGTACCGCTGTCTCAAGGGCGTAGTCGGCATCTGCCGCTGCGCCCTTTACGTCTGCATTGAGCGTGGCGACCACGCGCATCGCCTCGGCCACCGAGTCACGCGACCACCGGCGCGCCTGCTTCTGCGCCTTCTGCACCCGCCAGGGCGGCATGCCGAGTTCACCGGCCAACCGGTACGGATCGCCCGACAACGGCCCCACCCGCGCGATCGTGTGCACTGCCTCGGCCAACGCATCGGCCAACACCACCTGCGGTTCACCGGCCAGCATCGCCCACCGCAGAGCCTCGGCCGCACCGGCGATATCCCCGGCGACGGCCTTGTCGGCGATGTCGAAGCCCTTCACCTCGGCCTTGCCGCTGTGATAGCGGCGTACCGCGGCCGCATCGACCTGCCCGGCGGTGTCGGCCACCAGCTGTGAGCACACCGCGGCGAGCTCGCGGACATTCGAGCCGACCGCGTCGAGCACCGCGGTCACGGTGTCGTCGGAAACCTTGGCCCGCAATTGCCGGAACTCGCCCCGCACGAAATCCGCCCGCTCGGCCGGCTTGGTGATCCGGGCACACGGATGCACTTGTGCCCCAAGCTTTTTCAGTTGATCGGCCAGAGCCTTGGCCCGCCCGCCACCGGAGTGGATGACGATCAACACGGTGCCCGGCGGCAGATCGGCTGCGGCCGAGGCGATCAGCGCCACGGCATCTTTACCGGCCTCGGCCGCCGCCTCCAGCACGACCATGCGTTCCTCGGCGAACAGCGACGGGCTCAGCAGCTCGGCAAGCTCGCTGGTGCTGACCTCACCGGCGCGCATCCGGTCCACCGGGACGTCATCGGATCCGGCCTGCGCTCGCAGCGCCCGCAGCACCGCCCCGACCGCTCGCTCGACCAGCAGTTCCTCATCGCCCAAAACCAGGTGCAGACCGTCGATCTGTTGACTCACCCGATGATGGTGTCACGTCGAACCGACAGCGCCGACCACCTGGCCCGCGAGCGTCCAGGCCAGCATGGCGAACACCAACCCGGCCAGGCCGCGACGCACCCAACGCAGCCGCCACAGCACTGTCAGCGCCACCCCGGCCAGCGCCACCGACAGCACGCCGAGTGCCCCCGAGGGCGACGGCACCGCGGCTGCGGGCAACGCCGCGGCCCAGCGCGCCACCGACAGCAACCACCACAGTTCCGGCCCGGTGAACCGGATCAGCAGTTGGGCGCCGGACGGCCAGAGCGCCATCCCCGCCGCGGCGGCGGTACCGAGCACGGTGATCGGCGGGATGACGCCGGCCACCGCGAGATTGGCCGCGATCGCCACCAAGCTGACCGTTCCGGAGATACCGGCCACCAGTGGGGCCGTCACCAACTGGGCCACCGTCGCGACGCTGACCGCCGCGGCCAGTGGGCGCGGCCAGCCCCGGGCCTGCAGCCGGCCCGCCCACACCGGCGCGACGACGACGATTCCCGCCGTCGCGCACACCGACAACGCGAAGCCGGCGTCGACCGCGAGTTCCGGGGCGGCGATCATCAGCGCGACCACCCCGGCCGCCAGCGCCGGCACCGCCTGGCGCCGCCGATGGGTCAGCACGGCCAGCAGGGTCACCGCGGCCATCACCGCCGCGCGGAGCACGCTGGCCGAGGGCTGAACGACGACGACGAAACCGACCAGCCCGGCACCGGCGAGCAGCACGGCCAACCTCGGCCCGAGCACCGCGGCCGACAACAGCAACGCGCCGCACACGATCGTCACGTTGGCGCCGGACACCGCCGTCAGATGGGTCAGACCCGCCGTGCGGAACTCGGCCGTCGTCGGACCGGTGACCGCCGAGGTGTCGCCGAGCACCAGCGCCGGCAACATGGCCGCCTGATCGGCAGGCAGCGCCGCCCGCGCCGCCTCCGCGAAGCGTGAGCGGATCCGCTCGGCGACCTGCTGCACCGCCGACGCCTCTCCGAGCGTGGGCTGACCGGAGGCCGCCAGCACGGCCACGCTGAGGTCCTTGCGAGTCGGGCGTGCCACGTGGGCCCGGAACCGCAGCGGCCGCCCGGGACCGGCCGCACCGAAGGTGCCCGGGGCGAACACCAGAACGCGACCCGACAGACTCACCTCGTCGGCTGCGCGCAGCGTGGCGCGGAACATCAGCCGACCGCCCTTGATCGGCCGCGGTGTCTCCGTGGGCACGACCTCGACCGTCGCGGCCCCGCCGTAGAGGCGCGTGATCGGATGATGCTCGACCTGATGTACCCGCAATCCGACGGCCAAGGTGAATCCGGCCGCGACTGCCGCGACCGCCATCACCGGCGCGGCCATGGACCGACGTTCGGCGACGACTGCTCGACGCCAGCCCATGGCCAGCCAGGTCAACCCGACGGCGCCCAGGCCCACCATCACCGCGGCGACGGAGTTCCAGGCGATGCCGACCGCCGACACCGACCATGCGGTCAGGGCGGCCGGAACGATCCGCAGATCCAGGGGCTGCCGCTCGGCCCATGGCTCCCCGCCCTGGCTGTCACGCCCGGACCAGCTCACGCAGTTTCTCCAACCGCGCCGGCCCGATCCCGTCGACCTCGCCGAGTTGATCGACGCTGTCGAACCGACCGTGCGCGGCCCGCCAGGCCAGGATCGCCTCGGCCGTCACCGGGCCGACGCCCGGCAATGCGTCGAGGTCCTCAGCGGTGGCGGCGTTGAGGTCCACCGGCTCCGACGGTGCCGCGGTCGTCGGACCCTGACCCGGCTGTGGCGATGGAGCCGGGGCCTGCCCGGCGACCGAACTACCCATGGTCGTCGGTTGGCCCGGCGGCGCCTCGATCCCCACCACGATCTGTTCCCCGTCGCCGAGCCGGCGGGCCAGGTTCAGCCCGATCAGGTCGGCCCCGTCGAGCGGTCCACCGGCGGCTTCCAACGCGTCGGCGATCCGGGCCCCGGTCTGCAAGGTGACCAGGCCGGGCTTGTGCACCAGGCCGACCACACTGACCACCACCGGAGCGTCCGGGCCACCGCCTGGCGGTGTCGGGCTCGCCGACGAAACCATCTGGACCGGTGGCAGATTCGCCGAGACCACCGGTGCCGGCTGATGGCGGATCAGGGTGAAGATGGTGACCAGGATCGCCAGCACGCCCACGCCGGCCAGTGCCAGCGCCCCGGCGCGGCCCGGATCGGCGCGCGCGGCGGCCAGCCACCCCGGCCTGTCCGCTGATGCCGTATCGGGCAGCCATTTCGACAGCGCGCTCTCCGAGGCCGCGCCCGGATCCGGTTCACCTTCGCCCTCGGTTTCGGAGTCGTCCCCGGCGCCCAGGCGGCGACGGAGACGCTGCACCGACAATTCCGTTCCCATGCCCGCACGGTAGGGGCGGCACGCGACGATTCCGGGGCTCGGCGGCCGGTGCAGTGGCCGGTTGTGGATGAACCTCGCGCTGGGGATAACCAGACGGCCGGTGGGCTCACCGGCGGTGAACACTTCGGAGATAGTGTCTAGAGTCCAGCGCAGGACTGAGCAAGGGAGGCGACATGACCGCAGCGGACCGTCCGATCCGGGTCATCCAGTGGACCACCGGCAACATCGGCCGACGCTCGCTGCACGCCATCATCGGCCGCACGGACATGGAGCTGGTCGGGGTATATGCCCACGGTGCCGACAAGGTCGGTGTGGACGCCGCAGAGCTGGCCGGCCGCACCGAACCCACCGGTGTCCGCGCGACGAACTCGATCGACGAACTCCTCGCACTCAAACCCGATGCCTGCTGCTACAACCCGTTGTGGCCCAACATCGACGAGCTCGTCGCGTTGCTCGAGGCCGGCGTCAACGTCTGTTCGAGCGCTGCCTGGATCACCGGCGGCAAGCAGACCCCGCAAGACCTCGACCGCATCCGGAAGGCTTGTGAGACAGGCAAGTCCACGATCTTCGGCAGCGGCGCGCACCCAGGTGTCACCAACATGGTCGGCATGGTGCTGTCGGGGTCGTGTGAGCGGGTCGACGAAATCCGCATCACCGAGTCCGTGGACTGCTCCACCTACGAGTCGGCGGACACGATGACCGCGATGGGCTTCTCCCAGGACCCCGACACCCCGGGCCTGGCCGAGAGTGTGCGCCGCGAAAGCGAGGTGTTCGCCGAATCCGCGGCGATGATGGCCGACGCCATCGGCGCCACGCTGGACCGGATCACCTTCGACGTCACCTTCACCGCCGCCACCGCCGACAGCGATCTGGGGTTCATGAAGATCCCGGCCGGCACGGTCGGCAGCGTGTACGGCTACCACCGCGGCTGGGTGGGCGAGAAGAACGTGGTGAGCGTCGGCTTCAACTGGATCATGGGCAGTCATGTGACACCGCCCAAGCCGGTGGCCGACGGTCATGTGATCCAGGTGTTCGGGCTGCCCAACATGCGCACGGTGCTGCATTGCCTGCCGCCCAAGGACTGGGCCGAGCCCAGCTTCTCCGGCCTGGGCTCGATCTACACCGCGATGCCGGTCACCAACGCGGTACCTGCCGTGGTGGCGGCCGAGCCGGGCATCCTCACCCTCAAGGATCTGCGGCCGATCACCGGGCGGTTCGCGGGATAGCTGCTCGCCCAGCGTCGCGGCGGTGGAGTGTCAACCTAAGACGCGTCGTCGACGCTGAGGCACGCACCCACCGCGCCGCCACCGACGTGCACCGCGAGCACCGCGCCCATCTCGGTCACCGACAACGACCTCAGCTGCGGCAGCCGCTCGGTCAGCGCCGCGGCGATCTGTCCGGCGGCATCCGGATTGGCGACGTGGTGTACGACGACCTCGACGGGCCGGTCACCGGATGCCTCGACGATCTGATCGACCAGTGCGGCATGGGCTTTCGATATCGTCCGGATCCGTTGCGCGGGCACCAGCCGGCCGTCCACGTCCAGGCGCAGCAGGGGTTTGAGTGACAGCGCCGTGCCCAACCACGATGCGGCCGTACCGATCCGGCCGCCGCGACGCAGATTGTCCAGCCGGTGTACCACGATGAATGCCTGCCCGCGAGGGATCGCGGCGCGAGCCGCGGCCTCGACGGCGTCGAGTGCGTCTCCGCGAGCGGCCGATTCTGCGGCCGCCAGCGCGACGAAACCGATTCCCATGGCCGCCGCCCGCGAGTTCACCACCCGCACACTCGGTCCGATCTCCCGGGCCGCTGCCGCCGCCGAGCTGTACGTGCTCGACAGGGCCGCCGAGATGTGCACGGCCACCACGCCGTCGCCGTCACTGTCGGCCAGTGCCTGTCGATAGGTTTCGGCGAGATCGGCCGGCGAAGCACCGGCGGTGGTGGCCCGGGCCCGGTCGTGGATGTCCGACGGTATCGGATCAACGCCGTCGCGCAGGTCGTTGCCGTCATCGAGGATGTGCAACGGCACCTGCCGGATGCCCCACTTCTGACACAACTCGGGTCGCAACCGCGACGTCGAGTCGGTCACTATCCTGACCGCCATCGTCAGGCAGTGGAATTCTGTTGCGGCACACCGGCTGTGGCCAGTCCCTTGAGCATCAGCTCGGCGACTGCCCGATGGGCTTCGAAGTTCCAGTGGATACCGTCGGGATTGCCACGACCACTGAGCACCTCGTCGGCAACCGCGGCCTTCAGATCCACCAGGGGCACATCGTGCTCGTCGGCCCAGGCCGTGATCGCCTTGACCGTGGGCTCGCGGCCGTGGTGGGCCTTGCCGTACGTGTCGGCGATGTGCACCGACGGCAACGAGGCCACCACCGGAATGCCGGGACGGTTGAAATCGATGGCGTTACGGGTCATCTCGAGGTACTCGACCGTGAGGTGCGGGGGCAGCGCGGAGCGGGAGATCGGCGACAGCCGCGGCTGCGCCCAGCCGTAACCGTCGCGCACCCACCGGCGCAGCCAGGCCGGACGCACGTACCGGATCAACTCGCGCAATGCCGTCGGCAGCGGCGAGGGCAGCGAGTCCATCCCGCTGGTGGCGAAGATGACCGCACCGGCCCGCGGTAGCGCCGCCCACGACCGCGGATCTTGAGTGGCGGCCCACCAGACGTCACGGCACGTCCAGCCGATGCGACCGATCAGCTCGACGTCCCAACCCAACTGCTCGGCCACGATGTTGGGCCAGATCCGGGGATCGTCGGACGGCAGACCGCCGGTCGGGCCGAAATACGACAGCGAGTCGGCGAACACGAGCAGCACCGGCCGGCGAGCTGCGGTCTGGTCAGAGGACATCGTTGGCCACCTGCGCCGAGGCGTTCCACACGTCCAACCGCCATGTGATGGCGTCCATGTCGGACGCATCGGCAGTCTCCTCTGAATTCCCGGACAGCTGAACCCAACTGGCATTGCCCATGCCACCGAGCACCGGCCAGTTGTCCACCGGCAGGCCCAGCAGTCCCGCGGTCAGCGCCGCGATCAAACCACCGTGTGCCACCAACACCACCGGACGGTCCGAGCCGTCCAGGCCCCACTCCGGTTGTCCGGCAACCAGTTCGGCGACCACCGGGATGCTGCGCTCGGCAACGTCGACCCGGCTTTCACCGCCGTGCGGAGCCCACCGGGCGTCGTCGCGCCAGGCCAGCCGGGCGCCCGGCGCCGTCGCATCCACCTCCTGGTGGGTCAGGCCCTGCCAGTCCCCCAGGTGCGTTTCCCGCAGACGCTTGTCGACCTGGACCGGGATCCCGGCCCGGTCACCGAGCGTCACCGCCGTGTCGAGGGCACGACGCAGATCCGAGGACACAATCAGCAGCGGCTGCCGCTTGGCCAGCACGTCGGCGGCCGCGGCAGCCTGATCCCGCCCGAGCTCGGACAGATCGGTGTCGAGCTGGCCCTGCATCCGGCTGCCGGCGTTGTACTCGGTCTGGCCGTGACGCAGCAGCACCAGCCGCCGGACCCTCACCGCGTCCTCATTCGCCGGGCTCCGCGGGAACGTCGAGGTCCACCGGGACCGTCGGGCAATCCCGCCACAGCCGGTCCAGGGCATAGAAGTCGCGCTCGTCCTGGTGCTGGATGTGCACCACCACGTCGACGTAGTCGAGCAGCGTCCAGCGACCTTCGCGGGTGCCCTCGCGGCGGGCGGGCTTGTAACCGGCCTGCCGCATCTTCTCCTCGACCTCGTCGACGATCGCGTTGACCTGCCGTTCGTTGGAGGCCGAGGCGATCACGAAGCAGTCGGTGATCACCAGTTGACCCGAGACGTCGATCACCACCACGTCATCGGCGAGCTTGGCCGCGGCAGCCTGCGCCGCCACCGTCGCCATCTCGACGGCCTCGGCGGTGGCGCTCATCGGGTCACCGCCGGGCTGCTCGCGGCGTACAGCCCGCGCTTGGCTACGTACTGCACCACTCCGTCCGGCACCAGGTACCAGATCGGGCGCTCCTCGGCGGCCCGTTGGCGGCAGTCGCTGGACGAGATGGCCAGCGCGGGGACCTCGACCAAGGTCAACCTGTCCGGCGGCAACTCGCGCAGTGCTTCCTCGATGTGTTCGCCGTCCAGCTCGTATCCCGGTCGGCTCACGCCGACGAATCTCGCCATGGAAAACATGTCCTCCCAGTTCTGCCAGGACAGGATCGATGCCAGGGCATCGGCTCCGGTGATGAAATACAGGTCGGTGTCGGCGTTGAGTTGACGCAGATCGCGCAGGGTGTCCTTGGTGTAGGTGGCCCCGCCTCGGTCGATGTCGACCCGGCTGACCGAGAACCGCGGATTCGAGGCGGTCGCGATCACCGTCATCAGGTAGCGATCCTCGGCGGCACTGACCTTCCGGTCGTGCTTCTGCCAGGGCTGCCCGGTCGGGACGAACACGACCTCATCGAGCTCGAACAGATCGGCCACCTCACTGGCGGCGACCAAGTGCCCGTTGTGGATGGGATCGAACGTCCCACCCATCACCCCCAACCTGCGCCGTGTTGCCACGAACAGGGAGCTTACGGCAGCGTCGAGGTGAGGTCAGACCGGTAGCAGCCCGTCGATCACCGCGGCGAGTTGTTTGGCCGACCGGCACTCGTGCATCGGGATGACCTCGAGGTACTTGGGCACCGCGGAATCCCCGCTGCCCCACAGGTGCTTGGGTTCGGGGTTGAGCCAGTGGGCGTGCCGACTGGCCGACACCATGTGCGCCAACAGGCCGGATTCCGGATTGCGGTAGTTGTTGCGTCCGTCGCCCAGCACCAGCAGCGAACTGCGTGGCGACAGCACGTTCGGGTACTTGTCGAGGAAGGACGCGAACGCGTGCCCGTAGTCGGAGTGCCCGTCACGGGTGTAGACGCCCGCCTCCCGGGTGATGCGCTGCACCGCGACCGCCAGGTCGGCCTCCGGCCCGAACATGTCGGTGACCTCGTCCGTGGTGTCGATGAAGGCGAAGACCCGCACCCGGGAGAACTGCTGGCGTAGCGCCGAGACCAGCATCAGGGTGAAGTGGCTGAAACCGGCAACTGATCCGGACACGTCGCACAGCACCACGAGTTCGGGACGGGCCGGGTGGGGCTTCTTGAGCACCACGTCGATCGGCACACCGCCGGTGGACATCGATTTGCGCAGGGTCTTGCGCAGGTCGATCTCCCCGGAGCGGGACCGGCGGCGCCGCGCGGCCAGCCGGGTGGCCAGGGTGCGGGCCAGCGGCTGCACCGTCTTACGCATCTGACGTAGCTGC
The DNA here is from genome assembly GCF_001666875.1 of Mycobacterium sp. E802. Lineage (NCBI taxonomy): Bacteria > Bacillati > Actinomycetota > Actinomycetes > Mycobacteriales > Mycobacteriaceae > Mycobacterium > Mycobacterium sp. E802. The sequence goes on along the minus strand of NZ_LZJD01000074.1, from coordinate 14,294 downwards.
TCGCCCGAGGCCCGCAGGAACTCCACGTTCTCGGCCAGCTGCGGCACCCCGTACATCTGCACGTGCTCGCGACCCAGTTGCTCGGCGGTGCGCCGCTTGGTCTCGGATTCGACCATCTTGCGCAGCTGCGCGATGCGCTGGGCGGCCAGCGCCTTGGCGATCTCCTCCTGCGTGGGCGTGGGCTCGTCGCCATACGGCGCGAGCAGCCCGGCCAGCAGCCGGCCCTCCAGATCGTCCAGACTCATCGCCTTGAGCGCCTGATACGACGAGTACGACGGGCCGCGGCTGGAGTTGTACCGGCCGTAAGCCTCGACGATGCGCGCGATCATGGCCGCCAGCCGGTCGTCGAGGTTGGCCAGGTCCTCGTTGTCGGCCAGCATCTGCACCAGCGCCTCGCGCATGGCCTCGATGTCCTCGGGCGGCAGTTGGGGCTGCTCCTCGCCACCGTCGGCCCCCTCGTCGTCGGAGAGGACCGTGCGTGCTCCCAGCGCGGCCGGGAAATACAGATCGAACATCGCGTCGTAGGTGTCGCGGTGATCGGCGCGTCGCAGCACCGCGCAGGCGATGCCCTCCCGCAACGCGTCCCGGTCCCCCAGGCCCAACACCGTGATCACCCGGCCGGCGTCCACCGTCTCCGACGGACCGACGGAGATCCCTTGTCCGCGAAGGGCTTCGACGAACTCGACAAGATGCCCCGGCAGCCCGTGCGGGGCCAGCGGCTGGGACGGTCGAACCCGGCGGGGCACCATCAGTTCAGCTTCAACTCGCCGGCCGCCTTGACCTGGTCGGACTGGTGTTTGAGCACCACGCCCAGGGTGGCGGCGATCATCGCGTCGTCGATGGTGTCCATTCCCAGGGCCAGCACGGTGCGGCCCCAGTCGATGGTCTCGGCCACCGACGGCAGCTTCTTGAGTTGCATGCCGCGCAGCACCCCGATGATGCGGACGAGTTCGGCCGCGATGTGCTCGGGCAGGTCCGGAACCCGCGACAGCAGGATGCGACGCTCCAGATCGGCATCCGGGAAGTCGATGTGCAGGAACAGGCAACGACGCTTGAGCGCCTCGGAGAGCTCACGGGTGGCGTTGGAGGTGAGCACCACGAACGGGGGCCGCTCGGCGGTGATCGTGCCGAGTTCCGGCACGGTCACCGCGAAGTCCGACAGCACCTCCAACAGCAGGCCCTCGATCTCGATGTCGGCCTTGTCGGTCTCGTCGACCAGCAGCACGGTCGGGTCGGTGCGTTTGATCGCGGTCAGCAGCGGACGGGTCAGCAGGAACTCCTCGCTGAACACGTCCATCTTGGTCTGGTCCCAGTCACCGCCGGCGGCATTCTGCCCGGCCTGGATCCGCAGGATCTGCTTGGCGTGGTTCCACTCGTACAGTGCCCTGGCCTCGTCGACGCCCTCGTAGCACTGCAGGCGCACCAGTTCGGAACCGGTGCTGGCCGCGACTGCGCGGGCCAACTCGGTCTTGCCGACGCCGGCAGGCCCCTCCACGAGCAGCGGTTTGCCCAGCCGATCGGCGAGGAACACCGCTGTCGCGGTGGCGGTGTCGGCGAGATAGCCGGTCTCGGCCAGCCGGCGCCCGACATCGTCCATGTCGGCGAACAACGGCGCGGGGCGCGCGGGCACGCTCATGTGGTCTCCTGGTCTGTATCTGGTCGGCGGCTAAGCCGGGCGGGTCTGACCGTCTCCCCACACGATCCATTTGGTCGAGGTCAGTTCGGGCAGGCCCATCGGTCCGCGGGCATGCAGCTTCTGGGTGGAGATGCCGATCTCGGCGCCGAAGCCGAACTGCTCTCCGTCGGTGAACGCGGTGGACGCGTTGACCATCACCGCGGCCGCGTCCACCTGTTCGGTGAAACGCTGGGCCGCAGCAAGATTCGTCGTCACGATGGCCTCGGTGTGCCCGGTGCCGTACTCGTTGATGTGGGCAATGGCCCCGTCGACTCCGTCCACCAGGGCCACGGCGATGTCCATCGAGAGGAACTCGGCGTGCAGCTCTTCGTCGCTTGGATCGGCATGCACGGTGACCCCGGCTTGGCGCAGCGCAGCGGTCAGCCTGGGCAGCGCGGTGGCCTCCAACGCCCGGTCCACCAACAGTGTCTCGGCGGCATTGCAGACGCTGGGGCGCCGGGTCTTGGAGTTCAGCAGGATCTTTTCGGCCAATTCGATGTCGGCCGAGGAATCAACGTAGACATGGCAATTGCCGACGCCGGTCTCGATCGTGGGCACCTGGGCGTCGCGCACGACAGCCTCGATCAGGCCGGCTCCCCCGCGCGGGATCACCACGTCGACCAGACCCCGGGCCTGGATCAGGTGCGTGACGCTGGCCCGGTCGTGGCTGGGCAACAACTGCACCGCGTCGGTCGGCAGATCTACCGAGCTCAGCGCCGAACGCAGCGCGGTCACCAGGGCCTGATTGGATTGCGCGGCAGACGAACTGCCGCGCAACAGAGCGGCATTGCCGGATTTCAGGGTGAGCCCGAAGGCGTCCACCGTGACGTTGGGCCGGCCTTCGTAGACCATGCCGACCACGCCGAGCGGCACCCGCTGCTGGCGCAATTGCAAGCCGTTGGGCAGGGTGCGGCCGCTGATCACCTGACCGACCGGATCGGGCAGGCCGGCGACCTGACGCAGCCCGGCGGCGATGCCGTCGACCCGTTGCGGATTGAGCGCCAGGCGATCCAACATCGCCTCCGGCGTGCCGGCCTGGCGAGCGGCGTCGAGATCGGCGGCGTTGGCGGCCAGCACCTCGTGGACATGGGCCAGCACGCTGTCGGCGGCGGCGTGCAAAGCACGGTTTTTGGTCTCGGCGCTCAGGGTGCCCAGGGTGCGGGCGGCGACGCGGGCCCGCCGCGCGGCCTCGTGGACCTGCCCGCGGAGGTCCTGCGTTCCGGCGTTGACGGACGGTGTCTGCACGCTCATTGCCCCAGGGTATCGGAGGTGTTCAGGCACTTCGACACGTGTCAGTGCCCCGCGGCGTTAGCGTTGTGGGCATGACGGCTTCGCGGGTGTGCGTGGTTGGGAGCATCAATGCTGACCAGACGTTCGTCGTCAACACTCTGCCGCGACCGGGCCAGACGGTGCTGGCCTCGTCACTGACGTCCGCACCCGGCGGTAAGGGTGGCAACCAGGCCGTGGCCGCTGCACGGGCCGGCGCCGACGTCGCACTCGTGGCTGCCGTCGGTGACGACGCCGCCGGCGAGTCCCTGCGCCGCCACCTGCAGGCCAACGGAGTCGGTTCCGACGCGGTGACATGCGTACCTGGCCCAAGCGGATCGGCGGCCATCCTCGTCGACGCCGTCGGTGAGAACAGCATCGTGGTGGCGCCGGGCGCCAACGCCCACCTCGACGTGGATTCGCCCGCCGCACACAGCGCCATCGTGTGGAGCGAAGTGGTGTTGATCCAACTGGAGATCCCCGTCGCCACCGCGGTCGCAGCGGCCAAACTGGCCAAGGCCGCCGGCGCGGTCGTCATGCTCAACGCCTCGCCCCCGGGCACCGCGGCCCACCATTTACTGGCCCTCTCGGAGTTGGTGGACGTCGTGGTGGTCAACGAGACCGAGGCCGCCGACTGGCACTGGCCGGTACGGCACCTGGTGATCACCCGGGGCAAGCGCGGCGCCAGCTATCTGGGGCCTGACGAACGGTTCGACGTACCCGCACCCGCGGTGCGCGCCCTGGACACGGCCGGCGCCGGTGACGTCTTCGCCGGGGTGCTGGCCGCGGGCTGGAGCACCGGTCACGAACCGGCATTGCGACGCGCGTGTGCCGCCGGCGCGCTGGCCACCCTGGTCCGCGGGGCCGGCAACTGCGCCCCCTGTGCCGCTGACATCGATGCCGTCCTGAAGCACTGAACCGCGTCCACTGAAGCCGATACCGTTGCCGTTATAGTCGCCGGCATGACGCAGGGACTCTCGCCGCGACCGCCCGAAGGCGACTGGCTGGGCACGCCGTACCTCAGGTTCGACCGTCAGGGCCCGTTCGGCGTGGTCACCCTGGACCGGCCCGAGGCCCGCAACGCGATGACCCCGGCGATGTACTTCGGTATCCGGTATGCGGTCACCCATGTCGAGGCCGATCCGGACCTGGCGGGCCTGCTGATCACTGGTACCGGCGACGTGTTCGCCCCGGGCGGCGACCTCGGCGGCGGCAACGGTGTCGACGACTGGATGAGTTTCGGTGCGGCGCTGTCGATGGACGTCACACCGTTCGAAACCCTGCGCCAGTCGGTCAAACCCGTGGTGAGTGCGGTCAACGGACTGTGTCAGGGCGGTGGGCTGCAGATCGCGATCTGCAGCGACATGGCCGTGGTCAGCGACCGCGCCACGTTCCGGGTGCCCGAGCTGTACCGCGGCATCGCCGACACCTACTACAGCCAGATGCTGGCCCGGCTGATCGGCCCGGTGCGCACCCGCGACCTGATGTTCACCGGCCGCACGCTGACCGCGGCCGAGGCGGTCGACTGGGGCATGGTCGCCCGGGTCGTGCCGCACGACGAATTGCTCACTGCCGCAACCGAAGTGCTGGCCCAGTGCTGCCGCACCGCGCCCCGCGCCCGCGGCGTCGTCAAGTCCAGCCTGGACAGCTACATGGGCCTCTACGACCGGATCGGCATGAAGGCCAGCTACAGCGGCGACGAGGCCGTCGAGGGCTTCCGGGCGTTCAAGGAACGCCGCTCACCGGAGTGGGTGCATCCGCAGCTGCGTGCCGAGGGCCGGCTGTAACGCTAGCTCTCCGGAATCTCGCGCTCGATCTCGTCGAGCCAGATCCGTGCCGACATGTCCGACGGTGCGCGCCAATCACCCCGAGGCGACAAGGAACCACCATGGGACACCTTGGGGCCGTTGGGCAGCGCCGAGCGTTTGAACTGAGAGAACGAGTAGAACCGCTGGGCAAACACCTGCAGCCAGTGCCGAATCTCCTTGAGGGAGTATGCCGGTCGCTTGTCCTCGGGGTATCCGGCCGGCCAGTCTCCGTGGTCGCGGTCATGCCAGGCGTGCCAGGCCAAAAACGCCACCTTCGATGGCCGGAACCCGTACCGCAGCACCTGGAACAGTGAGAAGTCTTGCAGCACATACGGGCCGACCTTGTCCTCGCTGCTCTGGATCTCCTCGTCCTCCCCGGTGGGAACCAGTTCGGGGCTGATCTCGGTGTCCAGCACCGACTGCAGCACCGTGTTGACGTCGGAGTCCTCGGCACCGAACTGGCCCGAGGAGATCACCCACCGGATCAGGTGCTGGATAAGAGTTTTCGGCACCCCACCGTTGACGTTGTAGTGCGACATCTGATCGCCGACGCCATACGTCGACCAACCGAGGGCCAGTTCCGAGAGATCGCCGGTGCCGAGCACGATGCCGCCACGCTGGTTGGCCAACCGGAACAGGTAGTCCGTACGCAGGCCGGCCTGCACGTTCTCGAAGGTGACGTCGTAGACCTTCTCACCGCGGCCGAACGGATGCCCCATCTCGGTGAGCATGAGTTGCGCGGTCTGCTTGATGTCGATTTCTTCGAACGTCACCCCCAGGGCCCGGCTCAACTCGATCGCATTGTTCTTGGTGCGGTCACCGGTGGCGAACCCGGGCAGCGTGAACGCCAGAATGTCACTGCGTGGGCGGTTTTCGCGGTCCATCGCCCGCGCCGCGACGATCAGGGCGTGGGTGGAATCCAGACCGCCGGACACCCCGATCACGACCTTGGGGAAGTTCAGCGCCCGCAGCCGTTGCTCCAGACCCGACACCTGGATGTTGTAGGCCTCGTAGCAATCCTGCTGCAGGCGGGCGGCATTCGACGGGACGAACGGGAAACGCTCGACCTCGCGCCGCAATCCGATGTCACCCGTGGGCGGGTCGAGTTGGAACTCGATACGGCGGAACGCAGTCACGTCGTCGCTGTGGTGTCGAGCATTGTCGTCGAACGTGCCCATGCGCACCCGCTCGGAACGCAGCAGCTCCAGATCCACATCGGCCACTGCGCGGCGCTCCCCGCGGGGGAAACGCTCACTGTCGGCGAGCAGCAGCCCGTTCTCCCAGATCATGGTCTGACCGTCCCAGGCCAGATCGGTGGTCGACTCCCCCTCGCCGGCGGCGGCATAGACGTAGGCGGCCAGACACCGCGACGAGGCCGAGCGGGCCAACAGGCAACGGTCCTCGGCGCGGCCGACGGTGATCGGGCTGCCGGACAGATTGGCCAACACCGTCGCACCGGCCAGCGCAGCCTGCGCGCTCGGCGGGATCGGCACGAACATGTCCTCGCACACCTCGACATGCAGCACCAGGCCCGGCACGTCGGCGGCGACGAACAGCAGATCCGGGCCGAACGGCACGTCGGCGCCGGCGACCCGGATGGTGCCGCGCTGATCGTCACCGGGGGCCATCTGCCGACGCTCGTAAAACTCGCGGTAGGTCGGCAGATAGGACTTGGGTGCCACGCCGAGCACCGCACCGCGGTGGATGACCACCGCCGTGTTGTAGATGCGGTGCCGATGCCGCAGCGGCGCACCGACCACGAGCACCGGTGTCAACACCACCGAGGCCGCGACGATCTCGATCAGCGCCTGTTCCACCGACTCCAGCAGCGCATCCTGCATCACGATGTCGTCGATCGAATAGCCCGACAGCGTCAGTTCCGGGAAGACCGCGACGGCCACCCCGTCGTCGTGGCAGTCCTGCGCGAGGCGCAGCACCGATTCGGCGTTGGCCGGCGGATCCGCCAACGCGGTGTGGTGGGTGCAGGCGGCAACTCTGGCGAAACCATGGCGGTAGGCGCTGTAGAAGTCCATCGGCTCCATTGTTGCCCGAAAAGTGTCAAGATCGGGCGACTGGGTATCAATTGAGTCATGAGCGATACCGCCGTCGTGATCGTCGACATGCTCAACCACTACCGGCACGAAGATGCCGAACACCTGGCGCCGAACGTGGCCCCGATCATCGACCCGCTGGTCGAGCTGATCGGTGGCGCACGCGCACGCGACGACGTCGACCTGATCTACGTCAACGACAACTACGGCGATTTCACCGCGCAATTCAGCGACATCATCGCCGCCGCACTGGACGGGGAGCACCCGGAGCTGGTGCGGCCGATCGTGCCCGCAGACGATGCCCTGATGCTGAGCAAGGTGCGCCATAGCGTCTTCTACGCCACGGCGCTGGATTACCTGCTGGGCCGGTTGGACACCAAGCGGGTGGTGCTGGCCGGGCAGGTCACCGAACAGTGCATCCTCTACAGCGCGCTCGACGCCTACGTGCGCCATTACGACGTGGTGATCCCCAGCGACGCTGTCGCCCATATCGACGCCGAGCTGGGTGCTGCGGCGGTCGAGATGATGCGTCGCAACATGAGTGCCGAGATCCTGCCCGCCGCCAAATGCCTCCTCTGACCGGCGGCCTATCCTGGCGAGGGTGGACGCACCCGAACTCGTAGCCCTGCTGCAGGGTCGCCGGGTCGCGGTGCTGACCGGGGCCGGAATGTCGACCGACTCCGGGATCCCCGATTACCGCGGTCCCGATTCGCCACCGAGCAATCCGATGACGATCCGGCAGTTCACGTCCGATCCCGAGTTCCGCCGGCGGTACTGGGCCCGCAACCACCTCGGCTGGCGTCACATGGACCAGACCATGCCCAACGCCGGACACCGCGCCCTGGCTGTGCTGGAAACCGCCGGAGTAGTCACGGGATTGATCACGCAGAATGTCGACCTGCTGCACACCAAGGCCGGGAGCCGCTCGGTGGTGAATCTGCACGGCACCTACGCGCAGGTGATCTGTCTGGACTGCGGCCACACGATGAGCCGGGCCGCGCTGGCCGATGACCTGGAGGCTCTCAATCCCGGATTCGCCGAGCGTGCCGAACAGGTCGGCGGTATCGCCGTCGCACCGGACGCCGACGCCATGGTCGACGACACCGATTCGTTCGTCATTCGAGACTGCCCGGCCTGTGGCGGGATGCTCAAACCGGACATCGTGTACTTCGGCGAAAATGTCCCCAAAGACCGTGTGGAGCAGGCCTATTCACTCATCGATGCGGCACAGGCACTGTTGGTGGCGGGCTCGTCGCTGACGGTCTATTCCGGTTACCGCTTCGTGCGCCACGCGGCGGCCCGCGGCATCCCGGTCGCCATCGTCAACCGCGGGCCGACCCGGGGCGATGATCTGGCCACCGTGAAGGTCGACGCCGGATGCTCGGAGATGCTGACCCTGTTGACCGGTGAACTCACGAGAACGTGCAGGGCATCGATCGGATAGCGTGGACGAAATTGCCTTGCAGGTAGGCAGGTTCGCCGGCGGCGATGTCTGGGATCTGATGCAGCAGCTCGCCGAAGATCGCCCGCAGTTGTGTTCTGGCCACGTGTGCACCGAGGCAGAAGTGCCGGCCGCCACCGCCGAACCCGAGGTGAGGGTTGGGCTTTCGGCCCAGGTCGAGAACCTCCGGCCGATCGAACACCTCGGTGTCCCAGTTGCCTGAGGCGTAGAACATCACGACTTTCTCCCCCGCCGCGATCAGCAGCCCGCCGAGTTCGACATCGACGGCGGCCGTGCGACGAAAGGTCATCACCGGGGTGGCCCACCGGATCAACTCCTCCACCGCACCGCCGATCCGGTCGTCGAAATCGGCCATGAGCCAGGCGCGTTGGTCCGGGTGGTCGGTGAGCGCCTTGAGGGCGTGGCTCGTGGTCTGACGGGTGGTGTCGTTGCCCGCCACTGCCAACAGCACGAAGAACGCGGCGATCTCGGCATCGGTGAGCCGATCTCCGTCCACCTCGGCCTGCACCAGGGCACTGATCAGGTCGGTGCCCGGTGTTTCGCGGCGCTGGGCGGCCAGACTGTTGGCCACCTGGTGCAGGTACATCTGGTTCTCCAGCAGCACCTCCAGCGGATTGCGCCCGGCCAGGTAGACCGGATCGGCCCACGACACCAGAGCGTCGGCGGCATGCGCCACCTGCTGACGTTCGGATTCAGGGATGCCGACCATGTCCGACAGCGTGCGAATCGGCAGTTCCTTGGCACATTGCTCGACGAAGTCGACCCCGCTGCCGGCCGCTTTGAGTTCGGCCACGATCTGGCGTGCGTTGGTGTTGATCGACGTTTCGATACGCGCCACCTGCCGAGGCGTGAACGCGGAATGGACGAGCTTGCGGATCAACGTGTGCCGCGGCGCGTCCATCGCCAAAAACGACTGTGACGCCTCGAGCAGTTCGGCCGGAATGTTCTCGAAGAGCACGCCGTGGCCCGACAGGTACGTGTCGCTGTCCCGGCTGATGGTGACGATGTCGGCGTGCCGGGTCACCGCCCAGAAACCACGATCCTCAGGGTCGTGCATCAGCGCGTCCTCGACCGGCGGGTGCCAACTGACCGGCCGGTTCGCCCGCAATTCGGCGAACGCGGCCTCGCGATCTGCGGCCGTGGTCGCCCAGAACGCACGGGAGGACAGATCGATCGCATCGTAGGGGCGTGTGATCGGCAACACAGTCATGCCGCTGACGATAGGTCTAGACAATGTGTCTAGTCAAGGTGTGGCGAAAGCCGATACGCTGGGACCATGCCATCGGTGACGCGAAAACCGCAGGCCAACCGGGAGGAACGCCGCGAGCGGATCGAACGGCAACTGCTCGACGCCACCGACCGCTTGATGGCCGACGGCTCCAGCTTCACCGAGCTCAGCGTGGACAAGCTGGCCACCGAGGCCGGGATCTCCCGGGCCAGCTTCTACATCTACTTCGAGGACAAAGGTCATCTGCTGCGCCGCCTGGCGAGCCAGGTCTTCGGCGATCTGGCCCAGGCCGCCGAGCGGTGGTGGAGTGTGGCCGAACGTCGCGACCCCGCCGACGTCCATGCCGCCATGTCAGGCATCATCGCCAGCTATCGCCGCCACCAACCGGTGCTGATGGCTCTCAACGAGATGTCGGCCTACGACCCGCTTGTCGGGCAGACCTACCGCGACCTGCTGGCGGGGATCGCCGATCAGCTCGCCCGGGTCATCGCCGACGGCCAAGCCGACGGGTCCATCCGGTTGCAACTGCCCGCCACCACCACCGCGAGCACGCTGACCTGGATGGTGGAACGGACCTGCCACCAGAATCTGCCGTCACATTCGACGTCCTACGATGCCGAGCTGGCCGATACGCTGACCGAAATCATTTGGGGTGCGCTGTATCTGGAGTCCCCGCCCCGGTGATTTGGGTGCGTTTGGTAACGGTCAGCGTTACTCGTTGCACCCAAATCGCTAGAGGGCGACCAGATCGTCGGCGTGCACGGCGGGTCGGCGCAACTCGGCCGGCAGGTCCGCCGTCGAGTGGCCGATGATCGTGGCCAGCTCCGACGCCTCGTAGGCCACCACGCCGCGGGCGACCGTCTGCCCGTCAAGGGACCGCAGATCCACCACGTCACCGCCGTGGAAACGGCCGGTGACCTCGGTGATCCCGGCCGGCAGCAGCGAGCGACGCTGCTTGACCACCGCCCGCACGGCGCCGTCATCCAGGGTCAGGGCCCCGTGCGACTCGGCGGCATGACGGACCCAGAACCGCCGCGCCGACATCCGCTCGGGCCGCGGCGCGAACACCGTGCCGACCGACGCATCGCTCAGGGCTGCACCGGCATCCGCGGCGGCGGCCAACAGCACCGGCACCCCGGCATCGGCGGCCAGCAGCGCCGAGGACAACTTCGAGGCCATGCCGCCGGTACCCAGATGGCTCCCGCCGCCGGCGACGACCCCGTCCAGGTCGCCCTGTGCGGCGACTTCAGGAATGAAGCGCGCGTTGCCTTTTCGGGGATCAGAGTCATAGAGGCCGTCGATATCGGACAGCAGGATCAGCGCATCGGCGCCGACCAGTTGGGCCACCAACGCCGAGAGCCGGTCATTGTCGCCGAACCGGATCTCGTTGGTGGCCACGGTGTCGTTCTCGTTGACGATCGCCACCGCGTGCAGGGCACGCAACCGGTCGAGGGTGCGCTGAGCGTTGTTGTGTTGCACCCGCATCGCAATGTCGTGGGCGGTCAACAGAACCTGACCGACGGTGCGGTTGTAGACGGCGAACGCCGAACTCCACGCGTTGACCAGGGCCACCTGCCCGACACTGGCGGCCGCCTGCTTGGTCGCCAGATCCGTTGGGCGCTTGGAGAGCCCGAGCGGCTCGATGCCCGCAGCGATGGCACCGGAGGACACGATCACCAGATCGGAGCCGGCGCGCATCCGGCCTTCGATGGCCTCGACCAGGACAGCAAGCCGGCCCGCGTCAAAGACGCCGGACGGGGTGGTGAGTGCAGTGGTGCCGATCTTGACGACGACGCTGCGTGCGGTGCGGATCGCCTCGCGGTGAGCGCTCACGCGTCCTCGCTACCGGGCTGGCGGCGCTCCCGTCGGGCCGCTTTGCGTTCGGCAGCACCGATCCGGTCGGTCTGCTCGAGCCTGATGTCGGTGCCTCGGCCGGTCATCGGCATGTCCACACCGGCCGGGGTCTGCGGCTCCCAATCGAAGGTCATGTCCCCGATGGTCACCGCGCATCCGGGTTTGGCACCCAACTTGAACAGCTCGTCCTCGACACCGAGGCGGGCCAACCGGTCGCCGAGATATCCGACGGCCTCGTCGTTGGCGAAATCGGTCTGGGCGATCCAGCGCTCGGGACGGACGCCGCGGACCAAGAAGCCCCCGTACCCGTCTTTTTCCACCGTGAAGCCGCTCTCGTTGACCGCGATCGGCCGGATCACCGGACGCCTCGGCACCACCTCAGGCTGCGCGTCACGGTAGGCCTTGACCATGTCCCACAGCGCAAAGATCAACGGCCGCAATCCATCACGGCTCACGGTTGAAATCTCATAGACCGGCCAGCCGAACCGCTCGACGACCTCTTCCCGGACGAAGTCGGCCAGCTCGCGCGCGTCAGGGACGTCGATCTTGTTGAGCACCACCGCACGAGGCCGCGACGCCAGGTCACCCAGGGTGGAATCGCCCTGCAACGTCGGGGTGTAGGCCGCGAGCTCGGCTTCCAACGCCTCGATGTCGGAGATCGGGTCGCGCCCGGGTTCCATGGTGGCGCAGTCCACGACGTGCACCAGCACGGCGCAGCGCTCAAGATGGCGCAGGAATTCCAGGCCCAGCCCCCGACCCTCGGAGGCGCCGGGAATCAGACCGGGAACGTCGGCGACGGTGAAGGTATGGTCACCGGCCGAGACCACGCCCAGATTGGGCACGAGCGTGGTGAACGGATAGTCGGCGATCTTGGGCTTGGCCGCCGAAATGGTCGACACCAGAGACGATTTGCCCGCCGAGGGAAAACCGATCAGTCCGACATCGGCGACGGTCTTGAGCTCGAGCGTGAGATCACGGGTCTGCCCCTTCTCACCGAGCAATGCGAATCCGGGAGCCTTGCGGGCCCGGGACGCCAGCGCGGCGTTGCCGAGGCCACCGCGACCACCCTGGGCGGCCTCGAAGCGGGTACCGGCACCGACCAGATCGGCCAGCATCCGGCCGTTCTCGTCGAGGACCACGGTGCCGTCGGGCACCCGGACGATCAGATCGTCGCCCGCGGCACCGTCCCGGTTGCTGCCGGCCCCCTGCTTGCCAGAGGGAGCGACGACATGGGGATGGAAATGGAAGTCCAGCAGGGTGTGTACCTGCGGATCGACGACGAGCACGATGCTGCCGCCACGCCCGCCGTTGCCGCCGTCAGGACCCCCGAGAGGTTTGAATTTCTCGCGGTGGACCGAGGCACAGCCGTTGCCGCCGTTGCCTGCGCTCGCATGAATGACGACGCGGTCGACAAACCGGGGCATCGGACATCCTCTCCGTCGAATGTGAAGCTATCGCGAAAGTTCGGTCGAGAACTCGCAGCTGCTTCACATTCGCGGAGAATCCTCTTGACCTCAGGCCTCCGGGCGCGCCACGGGAACGATGTTCACGTGCTTGCGGCCACGCTTGGAGCCGAACTCCACAGCGCCGGGGGCCAGCGCGAACAGGGTGTCGTCGCCGCCACGGCCGACGTTCACGCCGGGGTGGAAGTGGGTGCCACGCTGCCGGACGAGGATCTCGCCGGCCTTGACAACCTGGCCGCCGAAACGCTTGACGCCCAGCCGCTGTGCGGCTGATTCGCGGCCGTTACGAGAGCTGGAAGCGCCCTTCTTGTGTGCCATGTCCGAACGCCTCCTACTTGATTCCGGTGACCTTGAGCACGGTCAGCTGCTGACGGTGCCCTTGCCGCTTGTGGTAGCCGGTCTTGTTCTTGAACTTGTGGATGCGGATCTTGGGACCCTTGGTGTGCTCGAGGACCTCACCGGTCACGGCGACCTTGGCCAGGTCATCGGCCTTGCTGGTGACGTTGGCGCCGTCGACCACCAGGGCCACCGGCAGTGACACCGACGCGCCGGGCTCGGCGTCGAGCTTCTCAACCTTCACCACGTCACCGGCAGCGACCTTGTACTGCTTGCCGCCGGTCTTGACGATTGCGTATGTCGCCATCGTGTCCTCTGCTCTGCTGCTCTCTGCGGGCGCGCGCTACCGGTCGGTGCGTGCGCGGGTCTTGGGTGGCGGGATGCCCCGCCGTCACCGGCCTGCGACTACCGCAGGCACTGGAGACAACTGGTCAAGGGTACTTGACCAGCGGGTAGAGGGTCAAACCGCCCTCTACTCGTGGGAGGGCGGCCCCGCGGGCCGGGCCGCGGCACGTCGACGCGAACGTCCGCGGCTGACCGGCACCTCGGAAATCACCGGCGCCTCGTAGACATCGTCGGTGTCGTCGGTGTCGTCGTCATCCGCCTCGTCGTCTTCATCCGTCTCGTCGTCGGAGTCGATGTCGTCGAGATCATCGTCCTCGTCGTCATCGTCGAGGTCATCGAGGTCGATCTCGTCCTCGTCCGAGTCCTCGTCGGTGTCCTCGTCGGTGTCCTCGTCCGAGTCCTCATCGGTGTCCTCGTCCGAGTCCTCAGTGTCCTCAGTGTCCTCATCGGACTCATCAGCGTCGTCACGGCCGGCCTGCTGGTCGTCCGCTACCGCGCGAGCCTCGCCGTCGGTGTGCTCGGGCTCGTGCTCGTCGAAGTCCTCGTGCTCCGCGTGATCGCCGTCGTCCTCGTGGTCCTGGCCTTCGTGATCGTCGCCTTCGTGATCGTCATCGTGGCGTCCGTTCGCCGCGGCCATCGCCTTGAACATCGGATGTTCACCGGCGGCATGTGCCGGCACCTTGGCGACCTGCACCTCTTCCGGGCGAGCGCTGTCGGTCTGGGAGTTGCCCTTCTTGCCGCGCTTGCTGCGGCGGCCCCCACCGCTGGGCTCGTTCTTGCGCGCAGTGGTGGCCGAGGCGCTCGGC
>NZ_LZJD01000073.1:0-9300 GCF_001666875.1 Mycobacterium sp. E802 | reverse complement strand
ATGTTTCACGGCACCGCGCATGTGGTGCTGGGCTCGGGCCTGACCATCGCCGGCGCCACGCTGTGCCTGCACTTCACTCGCCTGCCGTACTTCCAATCCCTGGGCATCCCGCTGGCCATCGGCATGGTCACCGTCGTGGCCGCCGCACTGACAATCGGGCCGGCGATCATCACCATCGCCAGCCGGTTCGGCAAGACCCTGGAACCCAAGCGCGCCTCGCGGACCCGCGGCTGGCGCAAAATCGGTGCGGCCGTGGTGCGTTGGCCCGGGCCGATCCTGATCACGACCATCGCCATCTCGATGGTCGGTCTGCTGACCCTGCCCGGGTACCGGACCAACTACAACGACCGCGAGTACATGCCGGCCGATCTACCGGCCAACAGCGGCTACGCCGCGGCCGACCGGCACTTCTCGCCGGCCCGGATGAACCCGGAACTGCTGCTGATCGAGAGCGATCACGACCTGCGCAACTCCGCAGACTTCCTCGTGATCGAGCGGGTGGCCAAGCGAATCTTCCAGGTGCCCGGCATATCTCGGGTCCAGGCCATCACCCGGCCGCAGGGAACGCCGATCGAGCACACCTCGATCCCGTTCAACATCAGCATGCAGGGCACGACCCAGACCATGAATCAGAAGTACATGCAGGACCGCATGGACGACATGCTCAAGCAAGCTGACGAAATGCAGGTCACGATCGACACGATGACCAAGATGATCGCGTTGATGGAGCAGATGCGCGACGTGATGAACAGCATGGTCGGCAAGATGCACATCATGGTCGAGGACGTGAAGGAACTCCGCGACCACATCTCGGATTTCGACGATTTCTTCCGGCCGATCCGCAACTACCTGTACTGGGAACCGCACTGCTACGACATCCCGATGTGCTGGTCGATCCGGTCGGTGTTCGACACCCTTGACGGGATCGACACCATGACAGCCGATTTCGAGGAAATCGTGCCTGACATGGACAAGATGAACGCGTTGATCCCGGTGATGATCGCGAACATGCAGCCGATGATCGCCACGATGAAGACGATGAAGACCATGATGCTGACCATGCAGGCCACCCAGGGCGGCTTGCAGGATCAGATGGCGGCCATGCAGGACAACTCGACCGCCATGGGTCAGGCCTTCGACCAAGCCAAGAACGACGACACGTTCTATCTGCCACCGGAGACCTTCGAGAACGAAGACTTCAAGCGCGGCATGAAGATGTTCCTGTCCCCGGACGGGCATGCGGTGCGGTTCATCATCAGCCATGAAGGCGATCCGATGAGCCCCGAGGGCATCAAGCACATCGACGCCATCAAGCTGGCCGCCAAGGAAGCCATCAAGGGCACGCCGCTGGAGGGCTCCAAGATCTACCTCGGCGGCACCGCGGCCACCTTCAAGGACATGCAGGAAGGCGCCAACTACGACCTGTTGATCGCCGGAATCGCCTCGCTGTGCCTAATTTTCATCATCATGTTGATCATCACGCGCAGTGTGGTGGCCGCCGCGGTCATCGTCGGCACGGTGGTGATCTCGCTCGGCAGCGCGTTCGGTCTGTCGGTGCTCATCTGGCAGCACCTGATCGGCCTGGAACTGCACTGGATGGTGCTGGCCATGTCGGTGATCATCCTGTTGGCCGTCGGTGCGGACTACAACCTGCTATTGGTCTCCCGACTCAAAGAGGAGATCCACGCCGGCTTGAACACGGGCATCATCCGCGCCATGGGCGGCAGTGGCTCGGTGGTGACGGCCGCGGGTCTGGTGTTCGCGTTCACCATGATGTCGATGGCGGTCAGCGAGCTGGCGGTGATCGGTCAGGTGGGCACCACGATCGGCCTGGGTCTGCTGTTCGACACCCTGGTGATCCGGGCGTTCATGACCCCGTCCATCGCGGCACTGCTGGGCAAGTGGTTCTGGTGGCCGCAGATGGTGCGCCAACGGCCCAAGCCGGAGCCCTGGCCGCAGCCGATCCAGCGTCAACCGCAGGACACCCTGGCGTAGCTCATCTGACCAGCGCGACGGCGAACCCGTCCCAGCCTTTGGTGCCGACGGTCTGAATGGCCGCGGTGTCCAATCGCGGATGGTCGCCCATCATCTCCAGCATGTCGCGCACGGCCCGCGCCTGCGCATCGTCGGCCGCCGGCTCCAACACCCGGCCGAACCGGGTGATGTTGTCCACCACGATGATCGAGCCAGGGTGGCCCAGCGTGATCGCCCACTCGACGTAGCCGACGTTGTTCTCCTTGTCGGCGTCGATGAAGACCAGGTCGAAGACGTCACCGCGCTCGGCCAGCCGTGGCAGCGTGTCCAGCGCAGCGCCGACGATCACCTCGATGCGGTCGGCGACACCGGCCCGCTCGAAATTGGCCCGCGCCACCTCGGCGTGCCGGGGCTCGTACTCGAGCGTGACGACGCTGCCGTCGGCCCCGACGCCCCGGGCCAGGTTGATGGTGCTGTAGCCGGCGAGCGTGCCGATCTCGAGCACCTTGCGCGCCCGAGACATGGTGGCCAGCAACGACAACAGCTTTCCGTGTTGCGCCGACACCTCGATGGCCGGCATGTCGGCGGCCTGTGCGGATTCCCGCGCCGCGACCAGCGCATCGTCCTCGGTGTGCAGCACGTCGGTGAACATGGCGTCGACATCACGGGGTTCGGTCATGTGCGCCAGGTTAGACCTCAGACCACACCCTCTTTGGCGTAGACCATGCGCAGCACCAACCCGACCTCCGGACCCATGACCGACTCGCACAGCTCGCAGTAGGTGGCCACGAAGTCGGCGCCGTGCGCCGGGCCGTCGGTGCTGAGATGGTGGGCAAGTTCGTGCAGTATCACCAGCTCTCGCAGCGCCCAGGTGTCATGCTCGGGCACGGCGATGGCGGCCTTGCCGTCGATCAGCTCGTAATGCGCCGCGGTGGCCCCGCGCCGGCGGCGGACGGTCAACGGCTGCGCCCCCACTCGGGCGACCACGTCGTCGACGTAGCGCTGCACCGATTCCACGGAGCCGAATTTCGCCTCGGGCGGTAGCGTCAGCGAGGTACCGAAGAAGTCAATGGCCCGCGAACTGTGTTGTGCCGCACGGTCGAACATGGTGCGCACGAACTGTTCGGCGGCATAGACCTTGGCGCGCTGGGTGTCCCGGGCGTTCATCGCTCCAGGGCGCCGCGGGCGCCGGAGATCTCCGTGGTCGGTCCGATCCGTGCGTGACGACCGGCGCGGTCACCGGCCCGCCGGGCGGCCGACGAGTATCCAGCCGACGCACTCGACGCTCGCCAGGTGCCGCGCGCCTGCGACGTCTCCCGATAAAAGCTGCGCAGCTCGATATCCTTGTCCCGCAGGGCGATTGCGGTGCCCGGCCGATCTGCTTCGTCGGCCTCGCGGTGCGCTTCTTCGCGTGCCTGGGTCAGCCGCTGGCCGATGCGCGCACCGAAGGCGAGCTGGAAGTTGAGCCGTGCGGTGATGGTGGGCGTGGGCCGGTGGGCGCCCGAGGCGATGTAGGCCTCGGATGCCTTGACCATCTGCAGCAGCAGGCTGGTGTAGAGCGCGTGGGTGGCGTCGATGTCCTCGGCGAACCCGTAGGCGTAGACGAACGTCGAATTGGACGCCACATCGCATTTCACGTCGTTGGCCTGCCCGATCACCACGAACAACTGCACATAGGTGCGCAGCCCCTTGGCGCCGGCGGCGCCGATGGTGATGGTGCGCTGCACCGGCATCTGTGCCTTGGTCCGCTCGGCCGAATGCGCGCGGGCAAGCGCGAGGTCGATCGAGGTGGCGGTGGCCAGCCGCTGGGCGGCGGCCATGAATGCCTCGGCCTCGTGCTGGTTGTCGGTCCCCTCGGCCTGACGCAGCAGAGCGGCGATCCGCGCCAGCATCTTGTCGCTCACGCGACCAACCTAGCCATCGGCACCGACAAACTTGCCGATGGCGTCCACCACCTGCGGTGACAACGGGCCGGGCTTGCCGTAATCGGCGATGTTGTCGGTGGGATCGTCACGCAGGACGTGGTTGACGCCCTTGAGCTCGACGACCGTGAGCGCGGTGTGCCCCAGCGCGTCGACCAGCGGCCGTTCGGTCGCACAGTTGGCCTGGGCGTCGGAGTCCGAGCAGGTGAGCAGCACCGGCATACCGTCGGGCAGCGCGGCGGCCAGCTGTACCGGGTCGATCTTGTCGGCCTCGATGATCGCATTCAGGTTGTCCCTGTTGACGATCGCGCTCAGACCCTCGGGGAGGTCGGCGGGCACGGTGCCCTTGGTGCGGATCTCCTCGACGGCCGCGAGCCAGGCGCTGAGCACCTCGGGCGCAGCCCCGGCGCGCACCCGGTTGGTGATGATGTCCAGATAGCGACCGCTCAACGGCTGAAAGAGCGCCAGCGAGTGCACCTTTGGTTCTCCGGAGCCGGCCAGGGTCATGGCGTGGATGGCGCCTTCGCCCACCGCGTAGATGGACACCTTCGACGCATCGGTGTCGGGCTGGTCGGCCAAGAACCGCAGTGCGGCGGCCGCGCCCGTGGTGTAGACGCCGCTGACCACCTCGGTCGGCCTCTTCTCGTAGGGGCCGAGTTTGGTGGCCCCGGTGCCGATCTTGTCGTAGCGCAGGCTGGCCACACCGTCGTCCGACAGTGTTTCTGCCAGCTGACGCATGTTGCCGATGGGGCCGACGACCTTGTTGTCGCCGTTGCGGTCGGTGGGTCCGCTCTCGGAGATCAGCAGTGCGGCTGGGCCTTTCGCGCCCTGATGCCGGTAGCTTCCGTGAATGGTGAGACCGTCGGCGTCGAACGTGACGTCGGTGTCGGTCCAGGTTCGGACCGGCTCGTCCGGTGACCCACATCCCGCCACCACCAGCGCTGAAACCAGCGCCACCACAAGCCGTTTCACAGATGTGTCTCGATCCAGGCCGTCACGTCGTCGAGCACCAGTTGCTTCTCGGGTTCGTTGAACACCTCGTGATAGAGACCCGGGTAGACCTTGAGGTGCACGTCCTGCGAGGCGACACATTCGACCAGCCGGCGGCTGCCCTCGGCGAGCACCAGGCGATCTTTCTCACCGTGCACCACCAGCAGCGGCGCGGTCAGGGCCGACGCGCGTTGCGGCATGGTCTCCCCCACGATGATCAGGGCACGCGCGATGCCGGCCGGGACCTTGCCGTGCCAGACCAACGGGTCGGCCTTGTACGCCGCGACCATCTCGGGATCGCGGGAGACCGCGTCGACGTCCAGGCTCTCCACCGGGAGCCCGGGCGCGACCTTGCCGAGCGCCTTGGCCACGATCACCAGCACCGGAGACACCGCGGCCTGCGCGGCGACCGCGGGCCCGGACAGCACCATCGCGGTGTATTCGTCGGGGTATTCGACGCCATAGCTGAAGACGATCCCCCCGCCCATGCTGTGGCCGAGCACGAGTCGCGGCAGCCGGGGGTGCGCCGCGGCGGCGATGCCGACCAGGGTGTGGAAGTCGTCGACATATTCGGCCATGTCCCGCAGGTACACGCGCTTGCCACCCGAACGGCCGTGGCCGCGGTGGTCCAGGGCGTAGACGATGAGCCCGGCCTCGCCGAAGCGCTGCGCGACGTGGTGATAGCGCCCGGCGTGTTCGCCCAGGCCGTGCGAGAGGATGACGACGCCGCGCGGTGTGCCGTCCGGGGTCCACACGTCGTAGACGATGCGGACGCCGCCGACGCCGTCGAAGGTCTGTTCACTGCGCGTGCTGGTCACCCTGGCGAGCGTATTCGATCGAAGTTGTCGGGGGCGCTGCGTAAGCTCGCGAACGTGACGGTCCTCGCTCACCGCCTCGACGACGGCAGCCCTGCCGATGCGTTCCTGGCCGACGCCCAGCGCTATCGCCGGGAGCTGCTGGCGCACTGCTACCGGATGACCGGGTCGCTGCATGATGCCGAGGACCTGGTGCAGGAGACCTATCTGCGGGCCTGGAAATCGTACGCAGGTTTCGAGGGCAAATCCTCGGTGCGTACCTGGTTGTACCGCATCGCCACCAACACCTGCCTGACCGCGCTGGAGAGCAAGCAGCGCCGCCCGTTGCCGTCGGGTCTGGGCAATCCGAGCTCGTCGCCGACCGATGAGATCACCGAACACCACGAGGTCCCGTGGCTGCAGCCGTTGCCCGATTCCGCCGATGACCCGGCGGATCCGAGCACGATCGTGGGGACCCGGGACTCGGTGCGGTTGGCGTTCGTCGCGGCCTTGCAGCATCTGTCCGCCCGTCAACGCGCGGTGCTGGTGCTACGCGAGGTGCTGCAGTGGAAGGCCGCGGAGGTGGGCGAGGCGATCGGGGCCTCGACAGCCGCGGTCAACAGCCTCCTGCAGCGCGCCCGGGCCCAGCTCGACGCGGTGGGCCCCAGCCAGGACGACGAGATCACCGCGCCGGATTCCCCGCACGCCCAGAACCTGCTGCGCAACTACATGGCCGCGTTCGAGGCCTACGACATCGACAAGCTGGTCGAGCTGTTCACCGCCGAGGCGATCTGGGAGATGCCGCCGTTCGACAGCTGGTATCAGGGGCCGCAGGCCATCGGCGACCTGTCCCGCTACAAATGCCCGGCCGAGGAGCCCGGCGACATGCGGTTCATCGCCACGTCCGCCAACGGCCAGCCCGCCGCGGCGATGTACATGCTCAATCGCGAGACCGGCCGGCACGAGGCGTTCCAGCTGCATGTCCTGGAGGTGCGTCCGGGCGGGATCTCGCATGTGGTCGCCTTCATGGAGTTGTCATTGTTCGAGAAGTTCGGGCTGCCCGCTGTTCTTGACGTGGGTTAGCGCCGAGTGGCCAGTTGTGCCACGCGGTCTGGGCAATGGCGTGAACTGGCCACTGAAGCCCTCACTCTGACTTGTACGCCGCCTGCAATGCCGCGATGTCGAACTTGCCGTGGGTGCTGAGCACCGCGGACATCAATCGGGCCTCGGCGGCGTCGTCCCCGGTGCCCAGCAGGTCGTAGTACTCCGTCGGGGTGATCTGCCAGGCCAGCCCGTACTTGTCCTTGAGCCAGCCGCAGGGCAATTCTTCCCCGCCCTCGACCAGCGCGGCCCAAATCTGGTCGAGCTGCTCTTGGCCGGTGACGCGGACCTCCAGCGAGACGGCCTCGTTGAACGTGAACTGCGGGCCGCCGTTGATGCCGACGAAGCGCTGCCCGGCCAGCTCGAACTCGACCACCACCGGCACATCTTGCGGTGACGGCGAATCGGGATGAGAGGCGATGGTCTTGACGACGCGGCCGTTGCCGCCGAATGCGGCGATGTAGTGCTGTGCGGCCTGCTCGGCCTCGCGGTCGAACCACAGGTTGGGGACGATGTGTGCGTTGATCTCGGTCATGTCGAGGTAGACCGGCGCCGCGCCCCCAAGTCATCGGCACCGACGAGGAAACAGCAACTCGACAACGAAATGAAGCTCGCATAGATGCAGGTCAAAGACCAGTTACCCGACAGTACTGCAACCTGTTCTATTATCGCCTCCCATGAAGACCAAAGGCGCCCTGCTGTGGGAACTCAACTCGCCCTTCCAGGTCGACGAGATCGACCTCGGCGATCCCGTCGCCGACGAAGTACAGATCCGGATGCATGCCGCGGGCATGTGCCACTCCGACTACCACATCACCACCGGTGCCACCCCGATCGGCCTGCCGGCCCTCGGCGGCCATGAGGGCGCCGGCGTCGTCACCAAGGTCGGCAAGAACGTCACCGGCCTGGAGGAAGGCGACCACGTCATCCTCGCGTTCATCCCGGCCTGTGGCGAGTGTCCGCCGTGCCTGAAGGGCTTCCGCTCGCTGTGTGACCGCGGTGCCGTGCTGCTCGGCGGTAAGGCCATCGCCGACGGCACCAGCCGCATCCACGCCGGCGGCCGCGAGGTATCGCCGATGAACCTGCTCGGCACCTTCGCGCCGTACATGACCGTGCACAAGGATTCCGTCGTCAAGATCGACAAGGACATCCCGTTCGAGACCGCGGCGATCATGGGTTGTGCGGTGCCGACCGGTTTCGGCTCGGCCACCAACGTCGCCGATATCAAGCCCGGCGAGACCGCCATCATCGTCGGCGTCGGCGGCATCGGCATGAGCGCGCTGCAGGGTGCGGTGATCTCGGGCGCCAAGCACGTCATCGCGATCGACCCCAACGAGTGGAAGCGTGAGCAGGCCATCAAGTTCGGCGCCACGCACGTCTACCCGTCGATGGCCGAGGCCATCGCGCCGGTCATCGACGTCACCCACGGTCTGATGGGTGACAAGGTCATCATCGCCGTCGGTGAGATGAAGGGCGAGTACATCGAAGAGGCCATGATCCTGACCGCCAAGACCGGCACCTGTGTGGTGACGGGCATGGGGTCGATGATGGACGCCGACGTCAAGCTCAACCTGTTCCTGTTCACCATGTTGCAGAAGACGTTGAAGGGCAACATCTTCGGTGGCGGCAGCTCGCACGTGGAGACCCCGCGGCTGGCGGCGCTCTACAAGTCGGGCCTTCTCAACCTCGACGACATGATCACGCGGACCTACAAGCTCGAAGACATCAACCAGGGCTACCAGGACATGTTGGACGGCAACAACATTCGCGGCGTCATCAAGTTCACGGAGGCTGATTGGTAGCACCGCTACCGTGTCGGACTGGTAACGTTCCTCTGCCGAGCAATAGCTCCTATGTCAAGCCGCCGCTGATTGTGGCGGCTTGACTGGGTTTTGGTGGTCGTTGTGAAGTCCTGCGTCGTGGCGTAGGGCTTGGTAGACGCGGCGGGCGATGCGGCGTTTGACGCAGCGACGGGCCGCGGCTTTGGTTTTGCCGGCATCGCGCAGTTTCTGGAAGTAGATCTGCCCGGCGCTGCCGGTCATCCGGATCTGTGTCACCGCGATGCGATGGATGGCGGCGTTGAGTTGACGGTTACCAGCCCGGCTTAGCCGCATCTGCCCGGCGCTGGCGCCTGACCAGGCCGGGATGGGCGCGACGCCGGTGTGGCAGCCGAACGCGGCCTCGCTTTTGAACCGGCCGATGCCGGCGACCTCACCGAGGATCTTGGCCGCGGTCAGCTCCGCGCACCCGGGGATCTGCAGAAGAGTCGGAGCGTGCTGCTGGGCGCTGGCGGTCAACCGCTTGGCCAAGGCGTTGATCTCACCGGTGAGCCGGATGATGTCGCCCACCTCGGCACGGGCGATTTCAGCGACCACGCCCACTCGGTCGGCCAACCAGGCCATCAACGCCTTCTGATGCTTGAGCGCGGTCAGCGAACCCAAGGCCGCGGCCCACTCGGGATCCAGGTCATGAACATGCCACAGCACCCGGTTGATCGCTGAGGTGCGCTGGGCGACAAG
>NZ_LZJD01000072.1:0-18884 GCF_001666875.1 Mycobacterium sp. E802 | reverse complement strand
ACACCCACCGCGCAGCCCAAAACAGCAGGTCAAGCAACTATCAACTGCGAAAATCGGCCAAGGTGTCCAAACTCAGGACCGGTCCGCGGGACCTGTCGCATTACGTCTCGCAGTTTTACCGTGTGAGCTGCGGACGTTCTCTGCCGTGCGGTTGTTCCCGGAAAGGCCGGAACCATGACCGATGATCAGAACAAAGCGATCTCCCGACGTATCTGGGAGGTATTCGCCTCCGGCGACCTGAGCGAATTGGACGATCTCGTTGCCCCCGGTGCCGCGTTCCATGACACCCAAGATCCGTTCGGCGACCAACGCGGCCCCGAACACATGAGAAGCCTCATGCAGATGTACCGGAAGTCGTTCACCAACATGAAGTTCGACGTCAAGATGCAACTGGCCGAGGGCGACCACGTGTGCACGATGATCGAGGCGCAGGGCGACAACACCGGCGAGATCATGGGCCGGCCGGCCACCGGCAAGCACAGCCGGATCCACTTGACCGACATCGACCGGATCGAGGACGGCAAGATCGCCGAAAGTTGGGTCACCTGGGACACTTTGGGCATGCTGCAGCAGCTTGGTCTGATCCCGGCCGGAGCACAGCAGGAGACGACGCCCGCCTGAGCGAGGCAGCAATCTCAGGCCCGGGGGTGGTTACCCCGCGACCACCGCCAGGAGGTCGCCGTGTTCGACCTGCGCCGTCCCAGGTACTGCAATAAGTTGCACCGTGCCGGGTCTGGGCGCGGTGACGGTGGCTTCCATCTTCATGGCCTCGATGGTGGCGATGGGCTGTCCCGCCTGCACGACATCCCCCACCGCGACGTTCACGGTGACCACCCCGGCGAACGGTGCCGCGACGTGATCGGGATTGGCCCGGTCAGCCTTTTCGGCGGCAGGCACGTCAGCGGCGATGCTGCGATCACGCACCAGCACCGGCCGCAGTTGGCCGTTGATGATGCACATGACAGTACGCATGCCGCGTTCGTCAGCCTCCGAGATGGCCTCGAGTCCGATGAGCAACTCGACGCCCCGCTCGAGTCGGACCCGGTGCTCTTCGCCATGACGCAAGCCGTAGAAGAATTGATTCGTCGACAGCATCGACGTGTCGCCATACCGCTCACGGTGGTCCTCGAACTCCTTGGTGGGCCCAGGAAACAACAATCTGTTCAGCGTGGACTGTCGCTTGGGACCCGGCGCCGCGAGCACCGCCTCGTCTTCGAGAGCAAGCTGTGCTTCGCTGCCGGCCGAGCCGCGTCCGTCGAGCGCCTTGCTCCGTAACGGTTCCGGCCAGCCACCCGGCGGGTCGCCCAGCTCACCCCGCAGGAAGCCGATGACGCTGTCGGGGATGTCGTACCGCGCCGGGTCGGCTGCGAATTCGTCTGCCGACGCGCCGGCTCCGAGCAACGCCAATGCCAGGTCACCTACAACCTTGGAGGACGGGGTGACCTTGACCAATCGTCCCAGGACTCGGTCCGCCGCAGCGTAATTGGCCTCGATCTGCTCGAAGTGATCGGCGAACCCCAGCGCAATGGCCTGCTGACGCAGATTCGACAATTGTCCGCCCGGAATCTCATGGGTGTACACGCGGCCGGTCGGGGACGCCGGACCGGAGGCCGCGACATCGAAAGGTGCGTACACCTTGCGCAAGGCCTCGAAGTAGGGCTCCAGGTCGCACACCGCCGACAGGTCCACACCGGTATCGAAACTGCTGTGTTGCGCCGCGGCCACGATGGAGGACAACGCCGGCTGACTCGTGGTGCCTGCCAGTGGCGCGGCAGCCCCATCGACAGCATCCGCTCCGGCCTGCCAAGCCGCGACATAACTCGCCAATTGGCCGCCCGGGGTGTCGTGGGTATGCACATGTACCGGCAGATCGAAACGCTCTTTGAGCGCCGACACCAAAGCTGTGGCGGCCGGCACCCGCAGCAGACCCGCCATGTCCTTGATCGCCAGCACATGCGCCCCGGCATCCACGATCTGCTCGGCAAGCCGCAGGTAGTAGTCCAGTGTGTAGAGCCGCTCGCCGGGATCGCTGAGATCCCCGGTGTAGGACATCGCCACTTCGGCGATCGCGGTACCCGTCTCGCGGACGGCATCGATCGCCGGCCGCATCGAGTCCACGTTGTTGAGCGCGTCGAAGATACGGAAGATGTCGATCCCCGTTCGCGCCGCCTCGTCGACGAATGCCGATGTGACCAACGGCGGATACGGCGTGTAGCCCACGGTGTTGCGGCCTCGCAGCAACATCTGCAAGCAAATGTTCGGCACCGCCTCCCGAAGCGCAGCCAGCCGCTCCCACGGGTCCTCCTTCAAGAACCGCAGGGCGACGTCATACGTGGCGCCACCCCAGCATTCGAGGGACAGCAACTGCGGTGTCATCCGGGAGATGTACGGGGCGACCGCCAACAGGCTCGTGGACCGCAACCGGGTGGCCAGCAGCGATTGATGAGCGTCCCGGAACGTAGTGTCCGTGATCTGCAGGGCCGGGGAGTCGCGCAGCCATGCGGCAAAGCCGTCAGGACCCAGCTCTGTCAGCCGCTGTTTGGATCCGGCCGCAGGGGCGATCGTCAGATCGATGTCGGGCAGCTTGTCTTCGGGATACACCGAGGAGGGTCGTGGCCCGTGTGGTGTGTTCACGGTGATGTCAGCCAGGTAGTTCAGGATCTTCGTGCCCCGGTCAGCGCTGCTGCGCGCGATCATCAGGTCGGGGCGCTGTTCGATGAACGACGTGGTGATCCGGCCCATCTCGAAGTCGGGCTCGTCCAACACCGCCTGCAGAAACGGGATGTTCGTCGACACGCCACGAATCCTGAACTCCGCGACCGCCCTTCGCGCCCGCCGAACGGCTGTCGCGAAATCTTGTCCGCGGCAGGTCAATTTGACCAGGAGCGAATCGAAATGAGGCGGTATCTCCGCACCCAAATTGGTACCACCGTCGAGGCGGATTCCCGCACCCCCCGGCGAGCGGTAGGCGGTGATCCGGCCGGTATCGGGCCTGAACCCGTTGACCGGATCTTCGGTGGTGATCCGGCACTGCAGCGCGGCACCATGCGCCACGATCGTGCCTTGTGCCAACCCGATCGATTCCAGGCTCTCGCCGGAGGCGATCCGCAGCTGCGCCGACACCAAGTCGACATCGGTGATCTCCTCGGTCACCGTGTGTTCGACCTGAATACGCGGATTCATCTCGATGAACACGTAATTGCCGCGCTCATCGACCAGAAACTCCACGGTGCCCGCGCACGAATATCCGATGTGGCGGGCGAACGCCACCGCGTCGGTACACATCCTCTGCCGCAACACCGGGTCCAGATTCGGGGCGGGAGCCAGCTCGATCACCTTCTGGTGTCTACGCTGGACGCTGCAATCCCGCTCGAACAGATGAATGACGTTGCCGTGGGTGTCGGCCAGGATCTGCACCTCGATATGCCGGGGATCGATCACCGCCTGCTCCAGGAACACCGTCGGATCCCCAAACGCCGACTCGGCCTCCCGGCTGGCCGCGCGGATCGCCGTGGGCAACTCGCCGGCATCGGTGACCCGGCGCATTCCTCGGCCACCACCACCTGCCACGGCCTTGACGAACACAGGAAACTCCATGGACTCGGCGGCCGCCATCAGTTCGTCGACGTCGGCAGACGGTGCCGATGAGGCCAGTACGGGCAGCCCCGCCGCTCTCGCCGCTGCAATAGCGCGGGCCTTGTTCCCGGTCAGCTCCAGAACGTCGGCCCCGGGGCCGACGAACGTGATACCCGCCTCGGCACAGGCGGCGGCCAATTGCGGGTTCTCCGAGAGGAATCCGTACCCGGGATAGATGGCGTCCGCTCCGCACGCCAGTGCGGTCGCCACGATCTCGTCGATGTTCAGATACGCCCGGACCGGGTGCCCCTGCTGCCCGATCTGATACGACTCATCAGCCTTGAGCCGATGCACCGAGTTGCGATCCTCGTGCGGATAGACCGCGACGGTGGCCGCTTTCAGCTCGGTGGCCGCCCGGAACGCCCGTATCGCAATCTCGCCCCGATTGGCGACCAAGACTTTCGAGAACATCAGTTCTTCCAGCTTTCGTCGAAGTGCTTCACAACAGCATGTTCAGTGCACGTGGGTGGATTCGTGCTTGATCGGCACCCCTTTAGGAGGGGGGTGCCGATCCGCGGCCTATCCGGTGTGGGTGCCGGTCGTCACAACGTCGCCACGTCGTAACCGTGCGCCTCGGCGACCTCGGCGCTCAACAACGCGCCTTCGTGGGTGCTGAGCCCCTTGGTGAGCGCAGCATCGCCGGCGCAGGCCGCTTCCCACCCCTGGTCGGCCAATTTCAAGACGTACGACATCGTCGCGTTCGTCAAAGCAACCGTCGAGGTACGCGGTACGGCACCTGGCATGTTGGCTACGCAATAGAAGATCGTGTCGTGCACGTCGAAGATCGGCTGGTCGTGGGTCGTCGGACGCGAATCCTCGAAGCAGCCGCCCTGGTCGATCGCGATGTCGACCAGCACAGAGCCCGACTTCATCTGGGCCACAGTGCTGTTGGTGACGAGTTTGGGCGCCTTCGCGCCCGGCACCAGCACGGCGCCGATCACCAGATCTGCCTGCTTGACCGCCTCTTCGAGGTCCAGCCTCGACGAGTACCGGGTTTCGACGGCACCGTGGAACTCACCGTCGATACGACGCAGCGTGTTGATGTTCAGGTCGAACACAGTGACGTGGGCACCCATCCCCGCAGCGATACGCGCGGCGTTGTAGCCGGCGACACCACCGCCGATGACGACAACCTCTGCCGGCGCTGCCCCGGGCACACCGGCCATCAGGGCGCCGCGACCACCGTGGCTGCGCATGAGGTGGTAGGCCCCGACCTGTGCTGACAGTCGGCCCGCGACCTCGCTCATCGGCGCCAGCAGGGGCAGGCTGCCGTTGGCGTCCTGCACGGTTTCGTAGGCGATCGACGTGGTGCCCGACGTCAATAGCGCATCGGTGCACGCTTGTGAGGCAGCCAGGTGTAGGTAGGTGAACAGGATCTGCCCCTTGCGGAGCTGGCGATACTCGGACTCGATCGGCTCCTTCACCTTCAACAGCAGATCCGCTTCGGCCCACACCTGGTCCGCTGTCGCCAGGATTTGTGCGCCGGCCGCCTTGAAGTCGATGTCGCTGAACGATGATCCGATTCCGGCGGATTCCTCGATCAGCACCGTGTGGCCGCGACCGGTCAACTCGTGGACACCGGCGGGGGTGATCGCCACCCGGTATTCGTGGTTCTTGATCTCGCGGGGAATACCAATCTTCATGAATGCTCCAATAATTCCTGGTCGAGCGTAGTCTGTTGATAAGTACGTGTGGCGTTGTCGGCCGGTAACCCGGTGGAACGCAGCGTGATTCGGACCCAAAGCAAGAACCTGGGCCTGGGGCTGTGGGGTTGTGGGCGTGGGCCCCGGCCCGGTCGAAACAGGGGTGGTCGCGACCGGGCCGGGGGTAGGTTGGTCAGAAGACGGTATAGACCTTCAGTACTGTCTCGTGGATATCCCAGGTGCCCGTCCAACCTTTGGGGAAGACAGCGCTGTCGCCGCCTTCGATCTCCACGGGCTCGCCGCCGTCTTCGGTGGCAGTCATACGACCCGAGAGCACGGTGATGGATTCGTTGGTCTCGAAGGTCCAGCGGGAAGGCCCTGGAGCGCACTTCCAGATCCCGACCTCGAGGATTCCGTCGCCGGTCCAGAGCTTCTTGCCTTCTGTGGCCATCGGCTCGCCGGTGGCCTCCGGCAGCGGACCCCAGTCCTCGAGGTCGATGGCCTCGACGTCCCGGATGCGCACGGTGGTGGTCGTCGACTGGCTCGATGCAGTCATATTCCTCTTCTCTCTCTTATTGTGTTGCGCTGAAACAACTATCGGCGCGTTGATGGTGGTAACTACTTGATCAGACGTAACGGCAGTGTGTAGTAGTGGCGCGAAGCGTCGGTGTTCTTGAGCGTCGGCTCGCCGGCGAGCTCGATGCGGGAATAGCGGGCGGCAATCCGCTCCCACAACACGCGGATCTCCCCTTGAGCCAACAGCTTTCCCTGGCAGGTATGTGCTCCGAAACTGAAGGTCATGCTGCGTGACTGCTCCGGCGGTCGGGTGTAGTCGAACTCGTCTGGGTTGTCGTAGACGTCGGGATCGTGGTTGGCGGCACCGAGCATCAGGCGTAACCGGCTCCCCGCCGGAACATGGATGCCCCGGATCGTGAGGTCCTCGGTTGTCGACCTGGTGATAACCGGCTCAGGTGCGTCGAACCGCACGAGTTCGGTCACAATGGCGTCGCGGACATCAGGGTCGGCGCGGAAGACATCGAAGATCTCGGGCCTCTCGGTGAACAGCTTGAGCCCCGAGCACATGAGGTAGCTGGCATCCATGTGGCCGACGGTGTAGAAGAACACTGCCGTGGCGAAGGCCTCGGCTTCGGCCATTTCACCGGTGTCCTGGAGCCGCAGCAGCTCATCGAGCAGGCCATCTCCGGGGTGGGCCCGTTTGTACTCGATGCACTCCCGCACCCGGCCCTGCATGTACACGTGGGCTTCGACAGACTGGTCGCGGTCACTCTGATCGCGGGCCGAGCTGAGGACGAACATGGCATTGCGCATCTCCCGACGCAGCTCCTGCGCCCCGTCCTCGGGCACCTGCATCACGCGGCAGATGGTGCGGTGCGCCACCTCGACCGCCAGATCCGAACCGTCGACCAGACCGTCTTCAGCGATATCGTCGAGCAGCTCGTCGGTGATCTCCTCGGTGATCTTCAGCCACTCTCTGATCTTCTTGGGCGTCAGCCATTTACCGGTCATCCGCTTCAGCCGGGTGTGGTCGGGCTCGTCCCGACCCAGAGCCATATCCTTGAGAATGTCCCACGCTCCGGCTTCGGCCCACTCGGGCTCGATCACCACCGAAGGCAGTCGGCCATAGTGCATCAAGTCCTCATACTTCGTCAGCACATAGGCACCGTCCCAGTCCAGTGAGACCGGCGCCTCGGCGAGAGCCCGCGCGTAGAAGGGGTACGGGTCAACCCGGAGCTGCTCATCCTGCCAGGGCAGATAGTCCTCGGTTTTGGGGCAGACCAGTGCCGAAGCTGTTCCATCGACAGCTGTGTCGCGGTGTACTGCGGATATTGTCATGTGACTCTCCTCCTCGTCGGTGATGGTGTTGATTGCCTCGGCATTTCAAGCTGAGTCGGTACCCGTGTCCGCCCGTCCGAGGGCGGCGAAGATGCTGGGTTTGCAGGCACGGAAGTAGCGGGCCAGCAATGCGCCGACGACGGCGGAGGCGGCCAGGATCAGGAGCAGGCCCACGTTTTGTCCTGGGGCTCCACCGACGACGAGATCGAAGTGCAGGACCGCCAGGACCAGGGTGGGGACCAGAATTGCGATCGCAATCGCGGGCGCCAGATAGCACTTGAACCAATTCGCTTCTGAGGGGACGCCTTTCCGCGCGAACCAGATGATCACGGCCAAACTCACCAGTGCCATCAGGGTGAGTACGCCGACGGTGCCCAATCCGAAGAGCTGGGCGTCCAAGCCGACTCCTTCGGGATTGCCCAGCCCGAGCGGAATGAGCAGGACCGCGACGACGACTGCCACCACGGTCGACGCTCGGGCCGGTGAGTGGTGCTTTGGATGCACCTCGGCGACGAATGCCGGCAAGGATCGGTCGACGCCCAGGTTGTAGATGTAGCGGGACACAACGTTGTGAATCGCGATGCCGGCCGCCAGCTCGGAAGTGATGATGAAGATGAACGTCAGCTGACTGAACATCGGAGCCACCAGCGCGCCGATCGCATTGGAGAACATGCTCTTCGAGTTTTCGGTGGCCACAAGGACGGCGTCGGAACCGTACGCCGTGGTCAACAGATAACAAGACACGATGTAGAGGGCACCGACGAACAAGACCGCGCCGTAGGTCGCCCGCGGAATCGTCTTGTCCGGGTCGCGGACCTCGTCGCGGAACAGTGCGGTGGCTTCGAATCCGATGAATATCATCACCGCGAAGAGAAACGCGACGCCGAAGTCTCCGTCGGCCAGGGAGCCCGGACTGAAGGGCTGGGAGCTGAATCCGTCAGGCCCGCCGCCGTGAACCAGTACTCCGATGTTGAATACCATCACGATGGCAACCTCGAGAACCATTGCCACGCTGAGGATCTTGGCTGACAACTCGATGTGGAAGTAACACAGCGTACTGACAAGACCCCAGGAGATCACAGCCCACAGCCACCACGGGACCTGCGGTCCGTTCATGCTGGCGACCAATTCGGTCACCGTCAGGCCGATGAACGCGAAAACTCCACTCAACATCAACAGGTAGGCCGAGACCGCAAGGAACGCTGCACCCAAGCCCGTGGTCTTTCCGAGGCCGGCGCTGATGAAGGCATAGAACGAGCCCGGTTTGGGCAGCCAGCGAGTCATGGTCACATAACCGACGGCGAACAGCAGGACAGCTGCCGTCACCAGGACGAAGACCAGCGACGCACCCTGCCCGCCGAACATGATGGCGAACGGGATGAATCCGGCGACCGCCGCGATCGGAGCCGAGAACGCCAGGACCGTCAGCATCAACGCACTGACACTCATGTTGCCCGACAACGCCGCGGCCCGTCCGCCGACGGCGCTTTCCGAGACAGTCGGCGGTGTCACCGACAAGGTGTGTTCTGTCACCGTTGGGCCCTTCTGTGCTGTTCGAGGTTGCCCGTCATGCCTGTAACTGCGCCAACGGAACCCCGGCGAGCCACTGGAGCGCCACGTGCGAGGGGTCCAGTCCGCCGTCGGCATCGTGAAAGCCGGTCTCTCCGATCTGGGTGGCGCCAAGATCGGTGAAAACTTCTGCCAGCGTGCGAATTCCACGGTTGTAGGTTTCATAGCTGCTGTCACCGAGGCCGAATGCCGCGAATTGGACCGCCGAGAGATCGGGTGTGGACGACTTGAGCTCGTTGAAAAACGGCTCGGTGGTCTCGGGCAGGTCACCCTCTCCATAGGTCGAGGTGATGATGATGACCATCTGCTGTTCGGGGAGTCGGTCGACGCGGTAGTCCTCCATACCGAACACTTCGCTCTTGATTCCATCCTGCGCCAGGGCGTTACAGATGTCCTCGGCCACCATCTCGGAGTTACCGGACTCGGTTCCGAACAGGATCGTGACTGCGTTCATACAGGTGCCTTCCATGGTTGTCATAGGTCCTCAGATCGAGGCGAAACTTTCTCGGGCTAGGGGTGCCGTCAAGATGTCGAGGCCACACTGAGCATCTCGCCGATGTCAGCGATCTTGCGGCGGCAACGATCCGGCGGTGCCGACTGGACTTCGAATGCCTCGATGCGTTGCCAGTCACTGAAATTCACCACCCGTCCCCGCAGGATCGGGGCAACACCAGAGAAACCAGGACGACCGAGTACGACCCGTCCATCCGCCACATCCTTGATGATCGATTCGGCGATCTGTCGGGCCTCTTTTCGGTTCTCCGGGATGGTGCCCCGGGGCCCCCGGTTGAGCCAACCCACCCGGTAGACGTGCGCGCCCGACCACGATGCTGAGGGGCACGTCACGTCGTGCTCACCACCTTCGGTGAAGCCGATCGCGGTGACGACCGTGTCGGCGTCGATCTGCAAAACCTTTGTCCCACCGTCGGTTCTGGCGCATACTCGATTGGCTCCGTTGCGCGCCTCGACGCGGTCGAGGCGGACACCAAAGTGCAGGTGCACTCGTGTCGGCACACCCTGTCCGAGCCGGTGACCAGTGGCCTGCACCGCGCTGTCCAACAGATCGACGATCGCGCCGGTGTCTTCCGGCCCGACACCAGACACCACGGTTTCGACGTTCGGCAAGGCAAGTAGTTCCCGCAGCATCGACACATCGCACTTCGCCTGCGTCGCAGATGATCGCGACAGGATGTCAAGGCGAAGCGGATTGTTCGGCAGTACTTCCTGACGGAACGTGTCGTTGATGTCCGATCCGAGCAGACCCTCGGCTTCTTTACACGTCAAGCGCGCCACGTCGACTGCCACATTCCCCATGCCGACGATGACGATCTGGCGGCCCAGCGCAGCGGCGGTGCCGGCAGCATGGCGTCTGCGAAGTGCGTGGGGATGACTGTTGAACGCACGCAACAAATCACCGGCACCGATGACTCGTGTGCCAGGCGCTTGGGGAACGTTCAATCGGCGGTCGCCGGGCAGCCCGGTGGCCAACACCACGACGTCGAAGCATTCGGCCAATCGCTGGAAGGGAAGGTCGCGTCCGATCGTCACATTGCCGGCGAATCGTATGTTGGAGGCGGCAAAGAGCCGATCGAACTGTTTGGTCACCCCTTTGGCGCCCTGGTGATCCGCGGCCACCCCGTATCGGACCAGGCCATACGGCGTGGGCAACGACTCGAAGATCGTTATTTCGGCGTGTGGCCACTGCTTCGCCAGAAATTGGGCGATGTAGCAGCCGGATGGCCCACTACCGACGATGGCGATCGTCAGCATGTTCTCGGACATTTTCGTCACCTTCACGTTCTCACTGAAGCTGCGACTGAAACCTAGATTTAAAACGCGACTCTAGTCGTGTATGCCCCAGAGTATGTGGACCGGGTCACTTTGTCTAGCCATAAGTGATGTTTAACGCGGGTGTAACTTGCGCAATGAGACCTACTTCCGACTGACACACTGCTGCAATGCCGCCAGAAACAAAACTTCAGTCGCGTCCCTGGTAGCGTCGGGGCACGCTGATCGCTCATCCGGCGGCACCCAGCGTGGAGGCAAAGGAGTACGTATGACGCAGGCCGTGATCCCACCGCTCACCGGCGCCTGGCATCACGATCTGGCCGGCGGTCTGCGCAAGCGCCCGCTCCAGGAACGCTCGAAGGCCATGATCCAGTGCATCCTCGACACCGCGGCAGAACTGGTCGAGGAAGTGGGCTACGAGGCGGTGGTCGGCTCGCCCACTCTGCTACTCGACCGTTGCGGTGTCAGCCGTGGTTCTTTCTACGCGTTCTTCGAATCGCCTGAGCGTGTTCTCGATGAGTTGTCCTACCAGGGAATTCGGCAGTCCACCGCCAACCTGGATGCGGCACTGTGGAGCCGGCCCGGGGAACACTGGGTGGAGATCGTCGATGCGCTGCTCGATCTCTATACGACCGAACACCGGACGCCGCTGATCCGCGAGCTATGGGTACGTCAGAATTTGACGCAACGGGTCAGGGACCTCGATCACCGGGCAATCGATGATTCGGCGACGCTGGTCCACGCCCAGTTTCGCAAACACGCGCCACTGTTCGACACGCTGACCGAACTCCAGTGCCGGGTGGCCATCCACACCGTCGAACGACTGTTCCAATATGCGTTCATCGACGAACCCGAAGGTGACTCAGCGATCATCGCCGAGGCACGCCGCATGCTCATCGACTACTTCGCCGGCTATATACAGAAGTAACCAAGGGATCTGCTCACCTCGCCGGTTCGTCGAGCTGCCGTTCCTTGAGCGTCGACAAGAGTTTCTGCACACTCCACATGCTGCGTTGGACATGGGCG
The DNA here is from genome assembly GCF_001666875.1 of Mycobacterium sp. E802. NCBI lineage: Bacteria > Bacillati > Actinomycetota > Actinomycetes > Mycobacteriales > Mycobacteriaceae > Mycobacterium > Mycobacterium sp. E802. The sequence continues at coordinate 7,368 of NZ_LZJD01000072.1, read as the reverse complement.
CTCATCGCCCGCTCGGCCTCATCAGGCTCGCCGTCGACAACCGCATCGAGTATCTGTTGGTGTTCGACCACCGTCGCTTGATGAAACGTACCGTCCTCGGGCAACAGCGCCAGTGCGGGATGACAGCACTGGCGTGATTCCTCGATTCCCCGGATGAGAAACGGATTCGCGGTGATACTCGCCAACGTCAGGTGGAAGACCGCATCGCTCTTCATGAACGACGCGTCGTCTGTCGCGTCCATGAGCATCGCGTGCGCAGTTTGCAGTTCGTTGAGTTCCGAGGTGGTCCGACGCTCGCTTGCCAGACGCGAAACCGCAGGCTCGACCAGGCATCGATACTCCATGGCGAGACGGATTTCGTCACGGTTGTCGATGGCCTCCCTGATGACATCGTGAAACCGTTCTTCGTCTTCTCCCGCTCCGCGCACAAAGGCCCCACCGTTTCGGCCCCGTCGGCGTTCGATCAAACCTTCGGCCTGGAGCTGTCGAAAAGCCAGCTGGACCGGGGTTCTACCGATACCGAGCATCTCGGCGAACTCTCGTTCGGCCGGCAACGGCGACCCTGGAGGCAGGAGACCGAGTCTGATCTCACGCCGGACGAGATCGGCTACGTACCGGTTGATCTCGACGTGAGCAGGTGGCAAGACGATATGGCCGTCTGCAAGTCCACCCACGCGGAGATTCATCGATTTGGTGGCCACGATCGCCATGTTCGCAGGTGTGGCGACCTCCCAATACTCATGGGTCAATGTTAGTCACTCACATTCGCTCGCCGGCCTGGCCTTGGTGCACCGCGCGCTGCTCTCACTCGTAGCGTTGGCGTTCCCATTCGCTGACCGCGTTCTGCCAGGCATGCAGTTCCCACTCCCGGGTCGTCAGATAGTGCGCACAGAATTCGGCACCCAGCACGGAATCCAGATCGCGATCACGGGCGCGGAATTGGCCGATCGCGGATTCCAGGCTGCCCGGAAGAGCGCCGTCGTGAGCATCTATGCTTCGCCGGTCGGGGACCGACGCGAGCTCAAGACCAAGGTGGACCGAGGCAGCAATCGCCGCGAGGGTCAGGTACGGGTTGCAGTCGGCTCCAGGCCGACGCAGTTCGAAACGGCTCGAGGCCGGGCTCCTCAGCAGAGCCCGAAGGGCAAATGACCGTTCGTCCGCGCCGCACGCGGCGCTGACCGGTGCAAAGTAACCAGGAACAAGCCGTTTGTAGGAGTTGATGGTCGGGTTGTAGATCAGACTGAGCGCGGGAAGGTGCGTGAGCAGGCCCCACGCTGCGCGTCGATAAAACTCGTCATCCGGGTCGGCCGCGGCACCGGCCAGGACGTTGGCCCCATCCGTGTCCCACATCGAGAAATGCACATGGGCGCTCGATCCCTCTTGGTGCGCAACGGGTTTCGCCATGAAGTTGGCTCGCAGATCGTGGCGTCGAGCCGCTTCGATGGCCGCGAAGCGCAGAATCGCCGCGGTGTCGGCCGCAGCCAGGCCATCTTGGGGCTCGACGTTGACCTCCAGCAGCCCCGGAGCGCCCTCACTGTGCACCACCGACATCCCGAGCTCAAGCTCGTCGGCGTACCGCCGGAGCGTCGCAATGAAATCGCCGACCTGCGAAATGGTCAACGGACTGTAACTGGGCCCCTTGGTCGCCGGCTCCCAGCTGTCCTGCTTGAACAAACGGAATTCGAACTCGAATGCCGCTTTCATCGTCAATCCGTGCCCTGCCAACGCGTCCAGTGCTCTGCGAAGAACCTGCCGTGGACTGATCGCACACGGAGCACCGTCAGACTCGCTGAGGTCACCCAGGAGCAGATAGGCAGCCGGAAACCATGGCAGTGGCCTCAGTGTCTCGTAGTCGGGGCGTAGCAGAAGATCTTTTGCGCCGCCGTTGATTCCGCGGTCCGACAACACCGTGATCGGTTCGTCAACAGGGTCCACAGCCAGCAACAAGTCGGTGGTCGGCACGCCCTGAGTACGGGCTTGTTCGGTCGCAACAATCCGAGGATCGACCAACTTGCCACGGAGGTTCCCATGGATGTCCGGAAACACCAGGATGATCGCGTTGGCATCGGCGGGCAATCCGCCGGGGGCGATGCCGTCCACTCTGTGGCCAGCAGCCAAAGGTGCTTGCTGAGCGCGGGGCGAAGACAGTGACATGACAGGTTCCTCTTTGCGTCCGGGACCAACTGAGGCCGGCAGCGTCGACTCCAAATGGATCAAGCAGTAAGCCATTACTATCAGACACACTCCGAGGTCGCAACCGAAATCAATGTACGCACATCGGGACAGTCGCACTGTCCCAACGCTTTAAGACCACCACCGGCCACGGGTGAGGCAGCCGAACCGCCCACTTGACGCGACCCAGCACCACAGCTAAAAATGGATCGCTATGGAATCCAATTCGCTGCAGGGGCCTGCGGCCGGAACCGGCACCGCGCAGGTGAAGCGCGGCATGGCTGAGATGCTCAAGGGTGGGGTGATCATGGATGTGGTCACCCCTGAGCAGGCCAAGATCGCCGAGGCTGCCGGTGCGGTGGCCGTGATGGCCCTGGAGCGGGTGCCGGCTGACATCCGCGCGCAGGGCGGGGTGTCGCGGATGAGCGATCCGGACATGATCGACGGGATCATCTCGGCGGTCACCATCCCGGTGATGGCCAAGGCACGGATCGGGCATTTCGTCGAGGCGCAGATTCTGCAAAGCCTGGGTGTGGATTACATCGACGAGTCCGAGGTGCTGACCCCGGCCGACTACGCCAACCACATCGACAAGTGGCGCTTCACCGTGCCGTTCGTGTGCGGGGCGACCAATCTGGGTGAGGCGTTGCGCCGGATCACCGAGGGCGCGGCGATGATCCGGTCCAAGGGTGAGGCCGGCACCGGCGATGTCTCCAATGCCACCACGCATATGCGCAAGATCGGCGGCGAGATCCGCCGGCTCACCTCCCTGTCCGAAGACGAGCTCTACGTGGCGGCCAAGGAACTGCAGGCCCCGTATGAGTTGGTGGCCGAGGTAGCCCGGGCCGGCAAGTTGCCGGTGACGCTGTTCACCGCCGGCGGGATCGCCACCCCGGCGGATGCGGCGATGATGATGCAGCTCGGCGCCGAGGGTGTGTTCGTCGGCTCGGGCATCTTCAAGTCGGGCAACCCCGAGCAGCGAGCGGCAGCGATCGTCAAGGCCACCACGTTCTACGACGATCCCGACGTGCTGGCCAAGGTGTCACGCGGTCTGGGTGAGGCCATGGTCGGCATCAACGTCGAAGAACTCGCCGCACCACACCGACTCGCCGAACGCGGCTGGTAACGAGCCCACCAATTCTTCGATCTATCTCTCACTCAACGAAAAGTGTTGTCCGGAAAGGAATATGATCATGACATCAGTGCCATCCCGCCACGCTCTCGAGACTCAGGCGCTCGACCACCTCTGGCTCCACAGCAATGATCTGGAATGGAGCGAACTCACTCAGGGCGGACTGCGGGTGTTCGTGGAAGGACGCGGCTCCACTCTGATCGACGTCCACGGACGGGAGTACATCGACGGTCTGGCCGGCCTTTTCGTGGTCGCGATCGGCCACGGTCGAACCGAGATCGGTGAGGCGATGGCCGCCCAGGCCGGCAAACTCGCCTACACCGCCGCATCGAACGCCGCCAATCCCGCTTCCATCGCCCTTGCCGAGAAGATCAGCTCGCTCACCCCAGGTGATCTCGACCGGGTGTTCCTGTGCTCAGGCGGCTCGGAGGCGGTCGAGAGCGCGATGAAGATCGCCAAGCAGGTTCAGGTCATGCGCGGTTTCGGCAAGCGCTACAAGATCATTGCGCGACGCGGCTCCTACCACGGCACCACCTTTGGCGCGGCCAGCCTCACCGGTAGCGCGAGCGAGAAGTACTTCGGACCGTTCATGCCGGGAGTCAGCAAGGCGCCCAACCCCAACCACTACCGCAACGACTTCGGCCTGGAAGGCGAGGCCGGTGACATCATGTGCGCCCGCTTCGTCGAGCAGGAAATTTTGACCCAGGGGCCAGAAAACGTCGCAGCGGTCATCGGTGAACCCATCTCGGTCGCCAATGGCACCCATATTCCGACTCCGACGTACTGGAAGATGCTCCGCGAGATCTGCGACCGCTACGGCGTACTGCTGATCATGGACGAGGTCATCACCGGATGGGGCCGCACCGGTAAGGTCTTCGCCGCCGAGCATTTCGGCATCGTGCCCGACATCATGACGATGGCCAAGGGCCTGTCCAGCGGTTACGCACCGGCAGCGGCGGTGGCCGTCCGGTCGTCGATCTTCGACGACTTCCGTCCCGACGGAAATGCGTTGGCCCACCTCATCACCTTCGGTGGCCATGCCGTGGCCGCGGCCGCCGCACTCAAGAACATCGAGATCATGGAGCGCGAAAACCTCATCGAGCGCTCGGCCGAAATGGGCTCGTATCTCTTCGAATTGGCCCAGGGTCTGCGCAGCCACCCCACCGTCGGCGATGTTCGTGGCGGCAAGGGTCTGCTGTGCGCCATCGACTTCGTCAAAGACAAGTCGACTCGCGAAGCCTGGGGCACCTCGCATCCGTTCATCCGGAAGATGGCTCTGCGGACACAGGAGGAGGGACTCGTCACGCGAGTGTGGGACGTCCTGCACCTCGCTCCCCCGTTTGTGCTGACCCGTGGTGAAGCGGAGCAGGCAATCGAGATCATCGATCGATGCCTGACCGAGGCAGAAAGTGAATTCGCCGATGAGATCAGCTGACGTTCCCGCCGCGGTGCAAGGCAGGGCGGTCCGATGACGGCCGTCATCGGCGTATGCGCGGCCTTCGAAAACGCGAGCTGGGGATTCTGGAGCCAAGAAGCCGCAATCGTCCCGGGAACCTATCTGGCCAAGATCCATGCGGCCGGCGGAGTGCCGCTCGGGTTGATCCCGGATGCCGGCGTCGTCGAGCAACCCGAACTCGTGCTCGACCGCATCGACGGCCTGCTGTTGATCGGCGGAGTGGATGTCGTGCCCGCGTCCTATGGCGCGGAATCAGCCGCCCGGACCGAGGCCACCGAACCGCGTCGCGACGCATTCGAGCTGGCCTTGGCCCGCGCTGCACTGCAGTGCGATCTGCCGGTGCTCGGCATCTGCCGCGGCATGCAGATACTCAACGTGGCCACCGGAGGGACACTGCACCAACACCTTCCGGACGCCGGGTTCGGCGAACATCGGCGAAGCCCGGGACGACTCGACCATGCAACGTTCCACGACGTCGAGGTCGATTGCGGCACGCACGCGGCCAGCCTCGCCGGCAGCGGTGTACAAACCGTCAACTCCCACCACCATCAGGGCGTGGACGTCCTCGGCGACGGAGCCGTCGTGACGGCACGGTCGATCCCGGATCTGCTGCCCGAGGCCATCGAGTGGCCGACACACCGCTATGCCCTCGGCGTGCAATGGCACCCCGAAGCCGTGGAACTCCAACACGCGCTCACCGACTTCGTGGGCGCTACCCAGCAGAGTCGAAAGTGACTACAGATATGAGCATTCTCGAAGTAATCGAGCCGGCCACCGAGCAGGTTCTGGCCTCGGTGGAGCGCACCACCCCTGAGCGCCTCGATGAGGTCATCGCCGAAGCGACTGCGGCACAGCAAGTATGGGCGGCGCAAACGCCACAGTTCCGCGGCCAGGTGCTGCTGGCAGTGGCGGCGCAGATCGACGACAATCTCGAAACCCTCGCCCAACTTGAGGCGCGCAACGTCGGGATGCCCATCGGTGACGCACGTGGCGCCGTGGCGGGGGTGGCAGCCACCTTCCGCTATTACTCTGCAGCCCCGGAACGGCTTCTGGGACACACCATTCCAGTGGCCGGCGGCGTCGACATGACGTTCCGGGAACCCATCGGTGTCGTCGGATTGATCACGCCGTGGAACTTCCCGCTGAGCATCGCGGCCTGGAAGGTAGCGCCGGCCCTCGCTGCCGGTAACGCCGTGGTCCTCAAGCCGGCTGAACTAACCCCACTGAGCTCACTGGAACTCGGCAAGATCGCCGTGACAGCGGGTCTTCCCGAAGGTCTGCTCAATGTCGTCGTCGGCACCGGACGCACCATCGGAACCCAGCTGGTCGAGCACCCCGGCATCGGCAAGATTGCCTTTACCGGGTCGACCGACGTCGGCAAGGACATCGGCCGCCGCGCCGCCCAGAGCATCAAACGAGTGACGCTCGAACTCGGCGGCAAGTCCCCATCGCTGATATTCGCCGATGCTGATCTGGACGCTGCCGCCGAAGGGCTGGTCGGCGCGGTGTTCGGAAACGCCGGTCAAGATTGCTGCGCCCGGTCTCGCGTCTTCGTCCAGCGCCCTGTCTTGGGGAAGTTCCTCGACAAACTACAGACTGTCGTGGACGCCATGGTGGTCGGGAACCCGCTCGACGAATCCACACACATGGGTCCACTCATCTCCGCCTCGCATGCCCAGACCGTCCAGGGCTACGTCGACGACGCGCCGGTCCTCTTTCAGGGGTCAGCGCCCGCTGGACCCGGTTTCTGGTTCCCGCCTACGGTGTTACATCCGATCGACGACGACCACCGGTCGGTTCGGGAGGAGATCTTCGGGCCCGTGGTATCCGTCCTGGCTTTCGACGACGAGGATGAAGCGGTGGCCCGCGCCAACGACACCATCTACGGCCTCTCCGGGTCCATCTGGACCGCGGATGGTGCGCGATCTTTGCGAATCGCACGCCGACTCGCCGTGGGTACGTTGGCGATCAATTCTTACACCTCGGTGCGGATCACCACCCCGTTCGGCGGCTTCAAGCAGTCTGGCGTGGGACGAGAACTCGGTCCAGACGCGCTTGAGGCGTATACCGAGGTGAAGAACGTCTTCGTGAACACCTCACCGGCGTAGCCACGTGCGCCACCCATGATCGATCGGTTCGATTGGGAGATAATCGAATTCGTAGTTTCATGGGCAAACTACGGAGGCCCGAGGGACGAGGATACATTTCCGTTGTTCGGGATGGATGCCCAGCGATTGCTGGTGCGATTCAGCAATGTAGTACTCCGGTTGAGAGCCGGCTGCGACGCGGCGCTCACGTTGGAGCAATACAAATTGCTCCGACGCGCCGCCTCCTTGAACGCCGACCTCAACCGGCAGGGGCAGACACCCGGTACAACGAAGTCCGGAAATTCCCCTCTCGATCTTTCAGCAAGCGCCGGGGAGTGGTTCCAGCACCAGGGCATTTGGCACTGGCAAGAATCGGAATCCTCCCGATCGATGCGTTAGTTCATCAATAGATTTGGAGAAGCCATGAGTCAAACAGTCCGTGGAGTGATTTCTCGGTCCAAAGGCCAGCCGGTGGAGCTGGTCGACATTGTCATCCCCGATCCGGGGCCCGGTGAGGTGGT
>NZ_LZJD01000071.1:0-2510 GCF_001666875.1 Mycobacterium sp. E802 | reverse complement strand
AGCACCTGCGCATAGCCCAGCGCCCGGGCCGCGGTGACCCCGTCGCGAAGCCCCCGCCCGATCAGCGTGCGTACCTCGTCCACCAGTCCGTCGTCGAACATCAGATCGGTGCGACGTTGCAGACGGTCATCGAGAACGGCGGTCTCCCAATCCAATCCGATGATGGCGGTGTCCCAGCGCGGTGTGCCGATGCTCGGCGCGCTGGCTGCGAACGGTTGACCGGTGAGCTCCACGACCTCCAGCGCCCGCACGATCCGCCGACCGTCGCTGGGCAGGATCGACGCCCCGGCAGCCGGGTCCACCCGGCTCAACTCGGCGTGCAAGGCCGCGACGCCCACCTCGGCCAGCCGGGCTTCCCAGCGGGCTCGCACCGTCGGATCGGTGGCCGGGAACGTCCAGTCGTCGAGCAGAGATTGGATGTAGAGCATGGACCCGCCGACGATCAGCGGCACCGCGCCTCGGGCCGCGATGGCCTCCACATCGGCCGCAGCGTCCTGCTGATAGCGGGCCACCGTGGCGGTTTCGGTGACCTCCAGGACATCGAGCTGATGATGCGGGATGCCGCGGCGCTCGGCGACGGGCAGCTTCGCGGTGCCGATGTCCATGCCGCGGTAGAGCTGCATCGCGTCGGCGTTCACGATCTCTCCACCGAGCTGCTCGGCCACCGCCAGCGCCAACGCCGATTTCCCGGTGCCGGTCGGCCCGATGATCGCGATCGGCCGGATCATGGCAACCATTCGCCGACGAAGTAGCCGACGCCGTACGGCGCGCCGCGGTAGAGCTCGCGGGCCGAGCCGGGCTCGGGTCCGGTCATCCCGGCCAGCACCTGGTAGGCCACGCGGCCGAGCACGGCCTCGGGCAACTCGACCAGCGCCGCGAGGTCTGCCGTGGCCAACGCGTCGTCGAGGTCCTGCTGGGTGGCCACGGACTCGGGTACGTGGCCACCGGGCGCCGAGGCGGTCAGGGTGTGCAGGCCGTCGGCGACGACGAGCACGCCGACGGGATCCGGGGTGCCGTCGATCCGGGCCCGCAGCGCGCGGCCGTGGGCCAACGCCGCGCTGACCGGGTGGGACGCGGCATAGACGTGGACCTCGGCCGACGCCTCGGGGGCGGCCTGCCCGCGAATCCATCCGACCATCAGCGCGCACAGCGGCAATTCGGCCGCCTCGCCCACGGGACCTGGCCCCAGGGCCACCCGCACGTCGACGCCGTAACCGGCGAAGGTGCCGGTGCGATCGGGTCCGTACACCGCGTCGTCGGGGCCGACGCCGACCGCCAGCCAGCGCGGCGGTAGCGCGCCTGCCGCGGCGATGACCGCGTCGCGTAACCCGGCCACCTCGGCAGCAGCTGCGCCCACCAGTTCGGGCACCAGCACCGGTGTGGCGGGGACGATTGCGATGGCGCTCAGCACGCCACCAAACTAGTGCGCCGCGGACAACGCTTGGTCGTCGGCGGCTTCACCGCGGGCCAGCGCCACCGTGGCCACCGCCATCGCGGCGACCGCGACGATCAGGGAAACCCAACCGAGGTCGCCGGGCCGCATGGATTCGCCGAGCACCACGATGCCCAGCACCGAGGCCACGACCGGTTCGGTGACGGTCATCGTGGGCAGCGACGCGGTGAGCGCCCCGGCGTGGAATGACGACTGTTGCACCGCGGTGCCGGCCACGGCGATCGCGGCCCACACATACAGCTCCGGGGAAGCCAGCAGCGGCCAGAACCCGGCGCCGAGCCGGTCCACCACCCCTTTGGTCAGGACGGCGAACACGCCCCACAACGTGCCCGACACCACGGCCAGCAGCATCGCGCCGGCGGGCCCGCGCCAGCGCCGCGCGCCCGCCAGGCACAGGATCAGGGCGGGCACGACCACGGCGGTCACCAAGGCCCACGCCTCCAGCGGTGCCCGGGCATGGCCCGCCGTGGGATTGCCGATGGTGACGATGACTGCGACGGCACCGGCCAGCAGCGCGGCCCACAGCCACTCCCACCGGGTGAGCCGCCGGTGCGTCAGCCGCGCGTTGAGCGGCAAGGCGAACAGCAGCGAGGTGACCAGCAGCGCCTGGACCAGCAGGACCGATCCCAACCCGAGCGCGGCCGCCTGCAGGCCGAAACCGGCCGCTGCCACCAGGCTGCCCAGCCACCACCGACGGTCGCGCAGCAGGCGGGCGAACAGGCCCACCGAACCGACCGGTTCCTCGGTGACCCGCTGCGCGGAATGCTGGTGGATGACGTCGCCGACGGCGATGAAAAGCGCGGCACCCAGGGCCAGCAGGACCGCCAGATCCGCTCGATCCATCGCCGCCTCCGTCGCCGTCGTTCGAGTTTGTCGGGGCATTGAGCTTAAAGCCATGGGCACGGCACAGGACGACCTGCTTGAATAGCGGTCAAAGCGACAGCATCGGGCGCCGCGTCGCGCGGCAGATGCGCGGGCCGACCGCGCGGAGTACGAGGAGCGGATATGACAACCAGTGAGCCAGGCGCAGGCACCTCTCAGCCCACCCCCCGGCCCA
>NZ_LZJD01000070.1:0-5391 GCF_001666875.1 Mycobacterium sp. E802 | reverse complement strand
CTTAATTTGTGTTCGGCGGTGTCCTACTTTTCCACCCGTGTGGGTAGTATCATCGGCGCTGGCAGGCTTAGCTTCCGGGTTCGGGATGGGACCGGGCGTTTCCCTGCCGCTATGGACCGCCGTAACTCTATTCACTCGTTTGTGAGTGTAAACCTGTGTGTTTTGGTGGTGGGGTGCGGTGGCACTCCGACACAAGGTGTCGTGGTGTTTGTGGTGTGGTTGCGAGACAGATATGCGTCTTACGGAACTCATCAAACATTGGTGTTTGTTGGTTGTTGTAAGTTTTCGGCCGGTTAGTGCCAGTTCCCTTCACCCATTGCTGGGCTTCCAGGTCTGGTCTATCAATCCCGTGGTCTGCGGGGGGCCTTATCCCTCTAAAAGGGTGAGAAGCCTGGTCTTGGAGGGGGTTTCCCGCTTAGATGCTTTCAGCGGTTATCCTGTCCGAACGTGGCTATCCAGCGGTGCTCCTGGTGGAACAACTGGTGTACCAGAGGTTCGTCCGTCCCGGTCCTCTCGTACTAGGGACAGATTTCCTCAAGCTTCTGACGCGCGCGGCGGATAGAGACCGAACTGTCTCACGACGTTCTAAACCCAGCTCGCGTGCCGCTTTAATGGGCGAACAGCCCAACCCTTGGGACCTGCTCCAGCCCCAGGATGCGACGAGCCGACATCGAGGTGCCAAACCATCCCGTCGATATGGACTCTTGGGGAAGATCAGCCTGTTATCCCCGGGGTACCTTTTATCCGTTGAGCGACACCCCTTCCACTCAGAGGTGCCGGATCACTAGTCCCGACTTTCGTCCCTGCTCGACATGTACGTCTCGCAGTCAAGCTCCCTTGTGCACTTACACTCAACACCTGATTGCCGTCCAGGTTGAGGGAACCTTTGGGCGCCTCCGTTACATTTTGGGAGGCAACCGCCCCAGTTAAACTACCCACCAGGCACTGTCCCTGAACCGGATATACGGTCCGAGGTTAGAGGCCCAATACGATCAGAGTGGTATTTCAACAACGACTCCACACACACTGGCGTGCGTGCTTCACAGTCTCCCACCTATCCTACACAAACCGTATCGAGCACCAATACCAAGTTGTAGTGAAGGTCCCGGGGTCTTTTCGTCCTGCCGCGCGTAACGAGCATCTTTACTCGTAGTGCAATTTCGCCGAGTCTATGGTTGAGACAGTTGAGAAGTCGTTACGCCATTCGTGCAGGTCGGAACTTACCCGACAAGGAATTTCGCTACCTTAGGATGGTTATAGTTACCACCGCCGTTTACTGGGGCTTAAATTCTCCGCTTCACCCCCAAAGGGGTTAACGGGTCCTCTTAACCTTCCAGCACCGGGCAGGCGTCAGTCCGTATACATCGTCTTGCGACTTCGCACGGACCTGTGTTTTTAGTAAACAGTCGCTTCTCACTGGTTTGTGCCACCCCCTCCCGCTGCCGGCCGCAAGAGCCTTGACGATATGGGGGTCCCCCTTCTCCCGAAGTTACGGGGGCATTTTGCCGAGTTCCTTAACCATAGTTCACTCGTACGCCTTAGTATTCTCTACCTGACCACCTGTGTTGGTTTGGGGTACGGGCCGTGTATGTCCTCGCTAGAGGCTTTTCTTGGCAGCATAGGATCACCGAATTCGCCTCAAACGGCTATGCATCACCTCTCAGGATATATGAAACGCGGATTTGCCTACGTTTCTCCCTACCGGCTTACCCCAGTACAACCACTGACTGGTACGGCTACCTTCCTGCGTCACCCCATCGCTTGACTACTACCCACCGGGGTCCCACGCAGCCCCACCAACGCCGCACCCCGAAGGGATTGGTCACGGTGGTTTTGGATGGTTAGCACAATGGATTCATCAGGGACGCACATACACGGGTACGGGAATATCAACCCGTTGTCCATCGACTACGCCTGTCGGCCTCGCCTTAGGTCCCGACTCACCCTGGGAGGACTGGCCTGGCCCAGGAACCCTTGGTCTTTCGGCGGGCAAGGTTCTCACTTGCCTATTCGCTACTCATGCCTGCATTCTCACTCCCACACCCTCCACAGCTAGATCACTCTGCTGCTTCACCGGATGCAGGACGCTCCCCTACCCAACGTACAAAGTACGTTGCCGCGGCTTCGGCGGTGTGCTTGAGCCCCGCTACATTATCGGCGCACAATCACTTGACCAGTGAGCTATTACGCACTCTTTCAAGGGTGGCTGCTTCTAAGCCAACCTCCTGGTTGTCTTCGCGACTGCACATCCTTTTCCACTTAGCACACGCTTAGGGGCCTTAGCCGGCGATCTGGGCTGTTTCCCTCTCGACGCACGGAGCTTATCCCCCGCCGTCTCACTGCCACACTCTTGGACTTGTCGGCATTCGGAGTTTGGCTGACGTCAGTAACCCTGTGGGGCCCATCGGCCATCCAGTAGCTCTACCTCCAACAAGAAACATGTGACGCTGCACCTAAATGCATTTCGGGGAGAACCAGCTATCACGGAGTTTGATTGGCCTTTCACCCCTACCCACAGCTCATCCCCTCAGTCTTCAACCTAAGTGGGTTCGGGCCTCCACGCGGTCTTACCCGCGCTTCACCCTGGCCATGGGTAGATCACTCCGCTTCGGGTCCAGAACACACCACTACACCAACCCCTACGGATTGGATACGCCCTATTCAGACTCGCTTTCGCTGCGGCTACCCCACCCGGGTTAACCTCGCGACATGTCCCTGACTCGCAGGCTCATTCTTCAAAAGGCACGCCATCACCCCACCACAAAGTGGAGGGCTCTGACGGATTGTAAGCGCACGGTTTCAGGTACTATTTCACTCCCCTCCCGGGGTACTTTTCACCATTCCCTCACGGTACTAATCCGCTATCGGTCACTGGGAAGTATTCAGGCTTACCGGGTGGTCCCGGCAGATTCACAGCAGATTTCACGGGCCCGCTGCTACTCGGGAACACCGTTCAAGGTAGATGTCAGGTTTTCACGTACCGGGCTCTCACCGTCTACGGCAGGTCATCCCAAACCACTTCCGCTAACCACAACATTTTCTCACTACCCTCCAGCCGAGTAGAACTGGAAAAACAGGTCCCACAACCCCGCACACACAACCCCTACCCGGTATCACATGCATACGGTTTAGCCATCCTCCGCTTTCGCTCGCCACTACTCACGGAATCACAATTTTGTTTTCTCTTCCTACGGGTACTGAGATGTTTCACTTCCCCGCGTTCCCCCCTGACACCTATGTATTCAGTGCCAGGTGACACGACATCACTCGTGCCGGGTTTCCCCATTCGGACATCCTCGGATCAACGCTCGGTTGGCAGCTCCCCGAGGCATATCGCAGCCTCCAACGTCCTTCATCGGCTCCCAGTGCCAAGGCATCCACCATGCGCCCTTAAACACTTACAACACAAAAACCAAAAATGAGTTTCAAAAGAAATTGCACATCAACACACAAAAACAACACCCACCCGAAGGCAGATGCCACATTCTGCGTGCTAGATGCTCGCAACCACTATCCACAAATCAAACACCACACCCCACCACCAAAGATGGAGCAACAACACACCCCCTGCCCCCAACGGGACAGGACCGCGGGCCTGTTGTCTCAAAGCCCAATAGTGTGTCTGGCAGTTCCTCAAAACAGTGTTCCCACACCGCTTCTCACGTTTGTTGTGCACCAAACCGTGCCCACTACAGGCAACCGGTTCCTCACGGCTACACCATCCCCAATGGACGATGTCTATCGTGGTGCTCCTTAGAAAGGAGGTGATCCAGCCGCACCTTCCGGTACGGCTACCTTGTTACGACTTCGTCCCAATCGCCGATCCCACCTTCGACGGCTCCCTCCACAAGGGTTAGGCCACCGGCTTCGGGTGTTACCGACTTTCATGACGTGACGGGCGGTGTGTACAAGGCCCGGGAACGTATTCACCGCAGCGTTGCTGATCTGCGATTACTAGCGACTCCGACTTCACGGGGTCGAGTTGCAGACCCCGATCCGAACTGAGACCGGCTTTGAAAGGATTCGCTCCACCTCACGGCATCGCAGCCCTTTGTACCGGCCATTGTAGCATGTGTGAAGCCCTGGACATAAGGGGCATGATGACTTGACGTCATCCCCACCTTCCTCCGAGTTGACCCCGGCAGTCTCTCACGAGTCCCCACCATAACGTGCTGGCAACATGAGACAAGGGTTGCGCTCGTTGCGGGACTTAACCCAACATCTCACGACACGAGCTGACGACAGCCATGCACCACCTGCACACAGGCCACAAGGGAACCGACATCTCTGCCGGCGTCCTGTGCATGTCAAACCCAGGTAAGGTTCTTCGCGTTGCATCGAATTAATCCACATGCTCCGCCGCTTGTGCGGGCCCCCGTCAATTCCTTTGAGTTTTAGCCTTGCGGCCGTACTCCCCAGGCGGGGTACTTAATGCGTTAGCTACGGCACGGATCCCAAGGAAGGAAACCCACACCTAGTACCCACCGTTTACGGCGTGGACTACCAGGGTATCTAATCCTGTTCGCTCCCCACGCTTTCGCTCCTCAGCGTCAGTTACTGCCCAGAGACCCGCCTTCGCCACCGGTGTTCCTCCTGATATCTGCGCATTCCACCGCTACACCAGGAATTCCAGTCTCCCCTGCAGTACTCTAGTCTGCCCGTATCGCCCGCACGCCCACAGTTAAGCTGTGAGTTTTCACGAACAACGCGACAAACCACCTACGAGCTCTTTACGCCCAGTAATTCCGGACAACGCTCGGACCCTACGTATTACCGCGGCTGCTGGCACGTAGTTGGCCGGTCCTTCTTCTATAGGTACCGTCACTTGCGCTTCGTCCCTATTGAAAGAGGTTTACAACCCGAAGGCCGTCATCCCTCACGCGGCGTCGCTGCATCAGGCTTGCGCCCATTGTGCAATATTCCCCACTGCTGCCTCCCGTAGGAGTCTGGGCCGTATCTCAGTCCCAGTGTGGCCGGTCACCCTCTCAGGCCGGCTACCCGTCGTCGCCTTGGTAGGCCATTACCCCACCAACAAGCTGATAGGCCGCGGGCCCATCCCACACCGCAAAAGCTTTCCACCACACACCATGAAGCGCGTGGTCCTATCCGGTATTAGACCCAGTTTCCCAGGCTTATCCCAAAGTGCAGGGCAGATCACCCACGTGTTACTCACCCGTTCGCCACTCGAGTACCCCGAAGGGCCTTTCCGTTCGACTTGCATGTGTTAAGCACGCCGCCAGCGTTCGTCCTGAGCCAGGATCAAACTCTCCAAACAAAAACTTCCCATCCAACGACAGGCAGAATTCGAATCAGAAAAATCCGATCACAAACAAAAGACACCAAAAACTGGCATCAAAAAAACAAGCCACACCCTAAACGGGAAAAAGAGCG
>NZ_LZJD01000069.1:0-5448 GCF_001666875.1 Mycobacterium sp. E802 | reverse complement strand
AACGTCGAGGTCAAAACCATTCTCGACGCGCTGGCATCCGAGAAATCAAGGCACTAAGGCAAATGACCCAACTCGGGACCACACGAACTCCTCCTTCGGCGAATGGCCGGTCGGGAGGTGAGTGTTCTCGGCAAGGGGATAGTGGGACCGCACCTCTTCTTCGGTGATGCACGACGATGGCTAGCTTGTCGGCACTGTGAGCAGGAGAATGCCACCGCCGGAGGGCTTCAAAACCACGTCGTACGGAAAGGTCACGCGGTGGTCTTCAGGGCGGAGGAAATCGGGGCTGATACCTGCGGCTTTGACAGGTTTGTCGTTGAGTTCGAAGACCAGCAAGTTGGCCTTGGAGTTCAAGTACTTGCTCTTGATAACCGGCGCGCCGACGACCTTCTCGATGTATTCCCGTTCGGAGGACTCGTTGAACAGGTGGACTTCGTCCCAGTCCCAGCTGGTGAAGTCGCTGAGTCGGCCGGACTTCTTCTCGTGCAGAAGGCTTTTTAGGCCATCGTTGAGCTTCTGATCGTTGTAATCGATGTCCATCGACGGCCGCAGCGCCTGCCGGGCCAGGTCGCAGCGCGTCACGGAGAGGCAGAGAAGAACAACGATGAGTGTGGTTCGTGTCGTTCTGACGATATTCACTCGGTGTGCGTCCACTAGTGCTCCGCTTGTTCGAGACTGTCGAGTATTGCCACAGCGACCCGTTCGCTGTCTGGGAGTCCGAGCGCGCTTGAGTTGATCAGCGCAGCACCGGTGAGCCGATACGCGGTGTGGGCCCCGTCGGCCTGTTCGCTGTTGAGTAGCAGGGTGTTCGGATCGGGGCTCTCCGCCGTGCGGCGGTAGTATCCGGTACCCGTGCTGATGCAGCCGGGCACCGCCGCTGCGAGCCGGTCAAACGTGGCCTGTGCGGTCGCCGCGTCCGGGTAGACGGCAATCGCCTGGCGGACATCGGCCATGATGGGCAGCACTGGAGCGTCGAGATCCGCACCGTAGCCGGCGGTATCGAACTGCTTCCAATCAGATCCGAAAACGGTGGGCGGATCGAACACCGCGCGACATGGTTCTGGAATGTCCGAGACTGCAGAGGGCGCGGTGGCGTTCAACTCAGGTATGTCGTGAAATCCGGTAACCCCGGAAATGGTTCGTACTTCTTCGACGGGAAGTACTACGGCCGCAACTGCCTTCGTGCTCTGCACCGTCATTGACGGCATGGGGGCGTCAGTTCCGCACGCCGCTAGTGCGGCGGTGAAGCAGCAGAAAGCTGCTGTACACAAACGGATCACAGCCGCCGCATCCTCGGCATGTCGCTCCTCATTCCAGGCAATCTTCACACCTTCAGGCGCGCTCTCCGGTGGCCTGGTCGCCGTGAGTTTCGCAACCTTCTGATTCCATTCATTCAGCTTCACGAACCATTCCGCGACCTTCTCGTCGTGGGTGCGGTTGTCGTCTGCAGTGACCGGGGGCGGATTCTCCTTCCAGCCCGCGGCCTTCCTGCTTTCGCTCGTGATCGCGTCGTATTGCCCTCGAATGTCAGCGACTTTGCGTCCGATCGCGCTCATTTCCTCAGTGGACCGTTGGACGGTTTCGCTGAGCTGGCTGAGACCTTTGCGGGCCAGGATCATTCGCATTGTGTTGCCGGACTGTCCGCCGGGGATCGAGGCGTCGGCAGCCTCGATCCATTTCTGCAGGTCGCCGAGGTTGCGTCGACCCGCCGAGACTACCGCCGCGGAATTGGTGACCTCGGCGGCCATGCGCTGATCAAGATCTGCGAGCTTGCCGTAAACAGCGGCATGTTCGGCGTTCTTTGCCGCGTAGGCCTGCGAGGCCGTGCCCTGCCATCGGTGGTCGGGCGCTGCGGACTCGATGGTCGATTGCATCTCGCGCAGGCGCGCACTGCCGTCGAAGGAGTCACCCGTCGTCGGGGCCCCCTCGCCGAACGTGGCGCGCGCCTGCGACCACGTTGTGTAGAACGCATCCAATGCGCCCATACTTCACCGCCCCGCTGGATCGAGAAACCCAGTCTAAGTCGCAGTCGCGGGCCTCTCGGACGCCAATCGCCCGCTGACCACGGCCGAGCCGACCCACCGGCGAAGGTAGCTGCGTAGCGCCTCGCCGGTGCGCGGCGGACGGCCCGGATCGATGACGAAGGACTGGATGATGCGGAGCAGGTGTTCGGCGAGCTCGTCGAGTTCGGCGTCGGTGTAACCGAGTCCGGCCCAGTCGACGTCCAGCTTGCGCATCAATGCGCGGGCAAAGTCGACTGCGACATCGGAGGTGACCGATTCGGTGTGGGCACTGGCTCGCCCGGGCGCGACGAGCAAACCGATGTGTTTGTCCTCGGGTAGCCACTCCAGTGCGGTGGCGATGGCCTCGGCGACCGCTTCGACCGGGTCGGTCACACCTTGCAGGTGGGCGGCCACCCGGTCCAGGAAGTCGCTGGCCGCGTTCACCGCCGACGCCACCAGCAGGGCGTCGGTGCTCGGGAAATAGCGATACACGGTCTGGCGGGTGACGCCGAGCGTGCGGGCCACGTCGGCGATGGAGAAATCGGCGCCCCGCTCGTCGATCGCGTTGCCCGCGGCGGCGAGGATGCGGGCAATCGCTTCCTCATCACTGGCCGGCGCGGAGCCGGACCACCCGTGCGTTCGCATGGGCGAATCTTAAAACAACCAAAGGCACAAACCGCCGGTCAGCGGTGGTAGGCGACCGGAAGCTCCTTGATGCCGTTGATCCAGCCGGACCGGAGACGTTGCGGCTCACCGAGTTTGGTGATGTCGGGGATCTGGTCGGCGATCTGGTTGAACATCAGCTTGATCTCCATCCGCGCCAGGTTCGCGCCGATGCAGAAGTGCGCACCGTTGCCGCCGAACGCCAGGTGCGGATTGGGGTTGCGCAGGATGTTGAATTCGAAGGGGTTCTCGAACACTTCTTCGTCGTAGTTGGCCGAGCTGTAGAACAGCCCGACGCGCTGACCGGCCTTCACGGTGACGTCGCCGACCTGGATGTCGGCCAGGGCCGTCCGCTGGAAACAGTGCACCGGGGTGGCCCAGCGGATGATCTCGTCGACCGCGGTGTCCGGGCGTTCACGCTTGAAAAGCTCCCATTGGTCGGGGTTTTCGAGGAATGCGTTCATGCCGTGGGTCATGGCGTTGCGGGTGGTCTCGTTGCCCGCCACGGCCAGCAGGATCACGAAGAACGCAAACTCGACCTCGGTGATCGCCTCTCCACTGGCGTCGGCTTGCACCAGACGCGTCACGATGTCGTCGGCCGGGCACGCGCGACGCTGCTCGGCCATGGTGTAGGCGTAGCCCATCAGCTCGGCGTTGGCCATCGTCGGGTCGGCGTCGAAATCGGGGTCGTCGGTGTTGATGATGGCGTTGGACCAGTTGAACACCTTCTCGCGGTCTTCCTCCGGGACGCCGATCAGGTCGGCAATGGCCAGCAGCGGAAGACCCACCGCGATGTCGTCGACAAAATTGCCGGTGTCCTTCTGCGCGGCCTTGGCGACGATGTCGCGGGCCGCGACGGCCAGCTTCTCCTCGAGCACCGCGACCGAGCGCGGCGTGAACAACCGGGACACCAGCTTGCGCAGCCGGGTGTGCTCCGGCGCGTCATGGTTGATCAGCAGCGCCTTGGTCAGGTCGAGTTGCTCCGCGGTGACGCTGTCCGGCAGTCGCATCACTGCGCCTTTGGCGTTCGTGGACCACAGGTCGCCGCCGTTGCGGGAGATGGTCTTGATGTCCTCGTGACGGGTGATCACCCAGTAGCCGCCGTCGTCGAAGATCGATTCGCCCTGCTCGTTCCACCACACCGGGGCGGTCTTGCGCAGCTGGGCGAACTCGTCGACCGGGATTCCGCGGAGTAAGACGTCGGGATCGGTGAAGTCGTAACCCTGCCCGAACGGGCAGGCGCTGAGTGTCGTCAAGCCAGGTCTCCTCGTGTGACTGCGGACACGTTCTACCGACGACCATACACTGCCACGTCAAGTGTATGCCCGTGGGTTTGCCGCTACGCTACGTCCGTGCGCGTCCTCGTTATCGGATCCGGTGCCCGTGAACACGCCCTGCTGCTGGCCCTGCGCCGCGACCCGCAGGTGGAGGAGCTGGCGGTGGCTCCCGGCAACGCCGGCACCCAGACCATCGCCGATCAGCACGACGTCGACATCACCTCCGGTGCGGACGTGGTGAAGCTGGCCCAGCGCCTGGGCAGCGACTTGGTGGTGATCGGTCCCGAGGTTCCGCTGGTTCTCGGCGTGGCCGATGCGGTGCGGGCTGCCGGGATCGCCTGCTTCGGCGCGAGCAGGGACGCCGCGCGGATCGAGGGCTCCAAGGCTTTCGCGAAGGACGTCATGGCCGCGGCCGGGGTGCGCACCGCCAGTAGTGAGATCGTCGACAATCCGGCTCACCTCGACGCCGCGCTGGACCGCTTCGGTCCGCCGGCCGGGCAGGCGGCCTGGGTGGTCAAGGACGACGGGCTGGCCGCCGGCAAGGGCGTGGTGGTGAGTGCTGACCGTGACGCCGCCCGGGCGCATGCCGCCGGCCTGCTGGACTCCGGGCACCCGGTGCTCCTCGAATCGTTCCTGGACGGCCCCGAGGTATCGCTGTTCTGCGTGGTCGACGGCGCCACCGTGGTGCCGCTGTTGCCGGCCCAGGACTTCAAGCGCGTCGGCGACGGAGACACCGGGCCCAACACCGGAGGCATGGGTGCCTACGCCCCGCTGCCCTGGCTGCCGGACTCGGTGAAAAACCAGATTGTCGACGAGATCGTCAAACCCGTTGCCGCAGAACTGGTTGCGCGGGGTAGCTCATTTTCCGGTTTGCTCTACGCCGGCCTGGCCATCACCTCGAACGGTCCGGCCGTGGTGGAGTTCAACTGCCGCTTCGGTGACCCGGAGACGCAATCCGTTCTGGCCCTGCTGGATTCACCGCTGGGGCAGCTGCTCAAGGCCGCGGCCACCGGCCAGCTCGCCTCATTCGGCGACCTGCAGTGGCGGGACGGCTATGCGGTGACGGTGGTGGTGGCCGCGGAGAACTACCCGGGCCGGCCGCGCGTGGGCGACGTGATCACCGGATCCGAGGCCGACGGTGTGCTGCACGCCGGCACCGCGCGGCGCGACGACGGCGCCGTGGTGTCCTCGGGCGGCCGGGTCCTCTCGGTCGTCGGCACCGGAGCCGATCTGCCCGCCGCCCGCGATGCGGCATACGCGCTCGCCAAGTCGATTCGCCTGCCGGGCAGCCACTTCCGCAGCGACATCGGACTGGCCGCCGCGGAGGGGCGCATCACCCTCTAGCGCGAGCAGACGCAAAACCGCACATTTCTCGTCGAGAATGTGCCGGTTTATGTCTGCTCGCCGGAGGGATCAGGCCACCAGCAGCGGCGCCATCCAGGAGATCTCGGCGGGCAGCTGGGAACTCCAGAAGCTGCCGTCATGCCCGCCGGGAGAGAAGCCGC
>NZ_LZJD01000068.1:0-39636 GCF_001666875.1 Mycobacterium sp. E802 | reverse complement strand
CGC
Source organism: Mycobacterium sp. E802 (assembly GCF_001666875.1). NCBI lineage: Bacteria > Bacillati > Actinomycetota > Actinomycetes > Mycobacteriales > Mycobacteriaceae > Mycobacterium > Mycobacterium sp. E802. Next base: position 39,633 of record NZ_LZJD01000068.1, on the reverse strand, counting down.
GGCGCCCAGCGCACCTCAGCGATCAACCGGGTGCTGTGGCATGTTCATGACCTGGATCCCGAGTGGGCCGCGGCCTTGGGTTCGCTGACCGCGCTCAAGCATCAGAAGGCGTTGATGGCCTGGTTGGCCGACCGAGTGGGCGTGGTCGCTGAAATCGCCCGTGCCGAGGTGGGCGACATCATCCGGCTCACCGGTGAGATCAACGCCTTGGCCAAGCGGTTGACCGCCAGCGCCCAGCAGCACGCTCCGACTCTTCTGCAGATCCCCGGGTGCGCGGAGCTGACCGCGGCCAAGATCCTCGGTGAGGTCGCCGGCATCGGCCGGTTCAAAAGCGAGGCCGCGTTCGGCTGCCACACCGGCGTCGCGCCCATCCCGGCCTGGTCAGGCGCCAGCGCCGGGCAGATGCGGCTAAGCCGGGCTGGTAACCGTCAACTCAACGCCGCCATCCATCGCATCGCGGTGACACAGATCCGGATGACCGGCAGCGCCGGGCAGATCTACTTCCAGAAACTGCGCGATGCCGGCAAAACCAAAGCCGCGGCCCGTCGCTGCGTCAAACGCCGCATCGCCCGCCGCGTCTACCAAGCCCTACGCCACGACGCAGGACTTCACAACGACCACCAAAACCCAGTCAAGCCGCCACAATCAGCGGCGGCTTGACATAGGAGCTATTGTTCGCGGGAGAAAGGTGACTACTCGGAGCCGGCGTTGCCTCGGGTTGCCGCATGCAGCGCGTCTCCGCGGGTGCCCTGCTCGTGGTGGCTCAGCGCCTGGATCGAGACATCGTGGCCCTCAGCGGCTTTGCGGAGCGCGCCGACGGTGGCCTGCTCGCGGGAGATGTGGCTGAACGGGTCGAACGAGTACCAGCGCATGGCATTCTCGTACGTCATCTTGTTGATGTCGTCGTCAGGCACGTTGTTCTCGGTCAGCACTTCCCACAGCTCCTCGGGCGCACCGGGCCACATCGAGTCGCTGTGCGGGTAATCGGCTTCCCAGCAGATGTTGTCGATACCGATCTTGTCGCGCAGCGCCACCCCGACCGGGTCGGAGATGAAGCAGGTCAGGAAGTGCTCACGGAACACCTCGCTGGGCAGCTTGCCGCCGAAGTTCTGGTGCGTCCAGGTCGAGTGCATCTCGTAGGTACGGTCGACGCGCTCCAGGAAGTACGGAATCCAGCCGGTGCCGCCCTCGGACAATCCCACCTTGAGGTCGGGGTAGTCCTTGATGGGCTTGGACCACAACAGATCCGCCGCGGCCTGCACGATGTTCATCGGCTGCAGGGTGATCATCACGTCCAACGGCGCGTCGGGGGCGGTGATGGCCAGCTTGCCCGACGATCCGATGTGCACGTTGAGCACGGTGTTGGTGTCGCACAACGCCTTCCAGAGCGGCGTCCAGTAGTCGTCATGGAAGCTGGGGTAACCCAAGGTGGCCGGGTTCTCGGTGAACGTCAGGGCATGCACGCCCTTCTTCGACACCCGACGTACCTCGGCGGCGCAGGCTTCGGCATCCCAGATCACCGGCAGCGCCATCGGGATGAACCGCGCGGGGTAGGCGCCGCACCATTCGTCGATGTGCCAGTCGTTGTACGCCTGCACCAGCGCCAGGGAGAACTCGTGGTCCTCGGTGGCAAACAGGCGGCCGGCGAATCCCGGGAACGACGGGAAGCAGATCGAGCCGAGAATGCCGCCGGCGTTCATGTCCTTGACGCGCTCGTCGACGTTGTAGCAGCCCTTGCGGATCTCGTCGAGGCCCTGCGGCTCCAGGCCGTACTCCTCCTTGGGGCGGCCGGCGACCGCGTTGAGCGCGACGTTGGGAATGACGATGTCGCGGAACTGCCAGGTGTCGCTGCCGTCGGGGTTGTGCACCAGCCTGGGTGCCTCGTCGACGTACTTCTTCGGAAGGTGATTCTTGAACATGTCAGGTGGTTCCACGATGTGGTCGTCCACGCTGATCAGGATCATGTCGTCTTTATTCACGAACGCGCTCCATTCACGACTGCCTTACGGTATGGCTCACAGTTTAACTTCGGGGGTGGTTATCGGGTCCAGAGTTGGCCCCACGTATCCAGGCGGATTGGCCGTATCGACCCACAGGTCGATCCGGAGATCGGCGCCAGGTACGCAGTCATAGACCGAGAGGTCGGTGACGCCCGATTCGAGCAGCACGTCCTCGCACAACAGGCTGCGACCGGTGTAGTCGCGTGACGGCCGGTTGAGCACCGCATAGGCGGCATCGGAGTACACCTCAGGGCGTCGGGAGCGCTTCATCGACTCCTCGCCGCCGCGCAGGTTGCGGATCGCCGCGGTGGCCACCGAGGTGCGCGGCCACAGCGTGTTCGAAGCGATCCCGTACGGTCGAAGCTCCTCGGCGAGTGCCAACGCACACAAGGACATCCCGAACTTCGCCATCATGTACGCCGTCGGTGTCAGCCATTTCGGCTCGAGCCGGATTGGCGGTGAGAGGGTCAGGATGTGCGGATTCTCGCGGCCCTTCATGTGCGGGATGCAGGCCTGCGACACGGCGTAGGTGCCTCGGACCTGAATGCCGTTCATCAGGTCGAAGCGTTTGAGCGGCACCTCCTCGATGGAGCCCGTGTTGATGGCCGAGGCATTGTTGACGCAGATGTCGATGCCGCCGAACTGTGCGACCGCCTTGGTCACGGCCTCCGCCACGGCGTCCTCGTCGCGGATGTCGCCGACGATCGGCAGAGCCTGCCCGCCCACTTCCTCGATGTCCTTGGCGGCGGTGTAGACGGTGCCGGGAAGTTTGGGATGCGGTTCTGCGGTCTTCGCGATCAGCGCGATGTTGGCGCCGTCAGCGGCGGCGCGCTTGGCGATGGCCAACCCGACGCCACGGCTGGCGCCGGAGATGAACAGCGTCTTCCCGGAGAGTGACATACTGAATAGGTTACAGTATGCGCATTCAGGACCGGCTGTTCAGCAGCAGCGGGCGCCCGGATCGGCCTCCGTGTTGCGATGGCGCATCTTCCAGTAGTCGCGCTCGGTGAGCACCGGTTCACCGGGGTGGGTGCGTTTCCGGTGAGCGACGTAGCGGCGATAGTGGTTGTCGCCCATCAAGGTTGAGCAGTACCAGCCGATGTGGCGTGCGACCCGGCGCGCGCTTCGGGCAAGGCGTCCCACTGTTTCTGCACCTCCTTCTCGACCGATGTGGCGATCAGGCCCGACGGGGCGAAGATGCGCGACGGCACCTCCTCGTCGACGGCCAAGGCGCGTCCGCTTCCCCGCAGTGCCCGCAACGCGACGACCACGCCCGCGATGAACACGATCAGCACCAGCACGGCGAAGACGATCGACAGGGTGCCTTGGATGAACGTGTTGCGAATGACGGCGTCGATCTGGTCGGGGGTCTTGGCTGCCCCGAACGACGACTGGCCGGCTTCCTTGGCGGCGACGTACTGCGAATGCTGCTTCCAATAACCGACTTTGGGATCGGCCGAGAAGATCTTCTGCCACGATGCCGTCATCGTCACCACCAGATCCCACAGCAGCGGTATCCCCGGAATCCACGCCCATTTCACCAGTCCGCGTTTGATCACCACGACGGTGACCACCGTCAGCGCGATCGCCGCCAGCAGTTGGTTGGCGATACCGAACAGCGGGAACAGGGTGTTGATGCCGCCCAGCGGATCGGTCACGCCCATCAGCAGGATGGAGCCCCACGCGGCGACCACGATGATCGAGCAGGCCCAGGCGCCCACCCGCCAGCTCGGATTGCGCAGCTTCTTCAGCGGCCCGCCGAAATTGCCCAGCCCGTCGGACAGCATGAACCGGGCCACCCGGGTGCCGGCGTCCACCGTGGTGAGGATGAACAACGCCTCGAACATGATCGCGAAGTGGTACCAGAACGCCTTGAGACTCGCGCCGCCGAACACCTGGTGCAGCACCTCGGACATGCCGAACGCCAATGTGGGTGCGCCGCCGGTGCGCGACACGATCGACTGCTCACCGACTCCCTCGGCAGCCGCGGTGATCTCCTGTGCGGTGATCGGATCACCGGACAGACCAAGGCCGTTGACGTAATCGGCGGCGGTCTGCGCGGTGGTGCCGGTGGCGGCCGTGGGCGCATTGATCGCAAAGTAGAGATGCTGGTTGAGGATTGCCGCGGTGATCAGGGCCATGATCGCGACGAAGGACTCGGTGAGCATGCCGCCGTATCCGATCAGCCGCATCTGACTTTCCTTCTCCAGCAGCTTGGGTGTGGTGCCCGAGGAGATCAGCGCGTGAAAGCCCGACAGCGCACCGCAGGCGATCGTGATGAACAGGAACGGGAACAGCGAACCGGCGAACACCGGGCCGGTGCCGCTACCGGCGAACTGGGAGATCGCCGGGGCTTCCATCACCGGCCGGGCGATCAGGATGCCGATGGCCAACAGCGCGATGGTGCCGACTTTCATGAACGTCGACAGGTAGTCGCGCGGCGCCAGCAGGAACCACACCGGCAGCACCGAGGCGGCCAGTCCGTAGATGATGATGCACCACGACAGCGTGACCTTCGACAGGGTGAACCAGTCTGCGCCCCACGACGTTTCGGCCACCCAACCACCGGAGACCACGGCCAGCAACAGCAGCGCCACGCCGATCAGCGAGACCTCCGACACCCGGCCGGGCCGGAAGAAGCGCAGGTACAGGCCCATGAAGATGGCGATCGGGATGGTCATGGCGATCGAGAACACGCCCCACGGGCTCTCGGCCAGAGCGTTCACCACGACCAGGGCCAGCACCGCCAGCAGGATCACCATGATCACCAACACGCCGACGATCGCTGCCACGCCGCCGACTGCACCCAGCTCGTCACGCGCCATCTGTCCCAGCGAGCGTCCGCGCCGGCGCACCGAGATCGACAACACCAGGTAGTCCTGCACGCAGCCGGCCAGGACGGCGCCGACGATGATCCAGATGGTGCCCGGCAGATACCCCATCTGCATGGCCAGTACCGGGCCGACCAGCGGCCCCGCGCCGGCGATCGCGGCGAAGTGGTGGCCGAACAGCACCCGCCGGTCGGTCGGCATGTAATCGGTGCCGTTCTCGAAAAGCTCTGCCGGAGTGGCATTGTCGTCACGTGGCTGGACGATCTTCATCTCGATCAGCCGGGCGTAGAACCGGAAGCCGATGACGTAGGTGCAAATCGCGGCGATGACGAACCACACCGCGTTGACCGTCTCCCCGCGGAAGAAGGCGATCACCGCCCAGGCGATTGCGCCCAGCACCGCGATGACCGCGAAAATCGCCTTGTGCTTGGCGGTGATCGGGGACCGGTCGACGACCGCTACCGGTGGCAGGTCTTTGTCGGTGCGGATATAGGTGACGTCGCCGTCGTGCTCCTCGATGCGATCCGCCGGTGGGGCATCCGGTGTTGCCACGCTCTCTCCTCGCTCGCCCAGTGTCGTATGCGTCGGTGACGATCTTTTCATCGAGCCAAACGGCGCGCATCGAAACCCCGATTCGCGCGTCAGTCACGTTCGTGCAGTGCGCGCACCGTCTCGACGGTATCGGCCTGGTCGGCCATCTTGTCGTCGCGGTAACGGATCACGCGAGCGAATCGCAACGCCATCCCACCGGGGTAACGGGTGGACCGCTGGATTCCGTCGAAGGCGATCTCGACGACCTGTTCGGGCCGGACGGTGACCACCCAACCGTCGTCGTCGACCTGCAATTCGCGGAAGCGTTCGGTCTGCCAGTCCAGCATCGCATCGGTCATGCCCTTGAAGGTCTTGCCCAGCATCACGAATCCGCCGGTGTCGGGATCTCTGGCGCCCAGATGGATGTTGGACAGCTTGCCGGTGCGCCGGCCTGACCCCCGCTCGACGGCCAACACCACCAGATCGAGCGTGTGCACCGGCTTGACCTTCAGCCAGCCGGCGCCGCGGCGTCCGGCCTCGTAGGCCGCGCTCGGTGCCTTGGCCATCACGCCCTCGTGACCGGCGGCCAGCGTGCGGTCGAGAAACTCCTGCGCGGCCGCGGGATCGGTGGTGACGATGCGATCGACACGGTGCTTCCCCGGAACGAGCGCATCGAGCTCTGCCAACCGCTGCTCGGTCGGCAGATCCAGCAGATCCCGGCCGTCCACATGCAACAGATCGAAGACGAACACCGACAACGGCTGCAGGTCGCGCGGATTCTTACTGCCGAACCGGGCGGCGGTCACCTGAAACGGTTGTGGACGTCCGTTCGGGCGAAGCGCGATCGCCTCGGCGTCGGCGATCAGATCGGTGGCCGGCAACGCCAGCGTGGCCTCCACCACCTCGGGCAGCCGGTGGGTCACGTCGTCGAGGCTGCGGGTGTAGATCCACACCTGCGCACCGGAGCGGTGGATCTGCACCCGGGCCCCGTCGAGTTTGGCTTCCAGAATCGCTGTTCCGCCGAGCCGTTCGAGTGCATCGCCCACGTCGGTGGCGGTCTGGGCGAGCATCGGCCCGACCGGACGTCCGACCTGCAACTGGAACTCGGCCAGGGCAGAACGACCGTCTACCAGGGCGGCGCCGGCGACCGCGGAGAGATCACCGGCGAGCATGGCTGCCCGACGGATCTCGGCCACAGGGATGTCCGACGCGCGCGCCACGGCGTCGGACATCACGCCGGACAGGGCACCCTGGCGCAACTCGCCACTGAGCAACCTGCGCAGGAAGTTCTGCTCGGCGTGCGTTGCTGTGGCGAACAGGTCACGAACCAACTCGGCGCGAAGCGCCTGCGACCCCTTCCCGGCCACCGCGCCGATCCGGGTGAAGCGTGCATCGACGTCGTCGACCGTCAGCGTGGGTTGCTCCGCCGGCGCCGGAAGGGACCGCAAACCGGCCCATCCCACGCCGATCTGGCGTTGCGGGAGTTCGCCGGACAGCCAGGACACCGTCACTGCGACCGAACGTGCGTCGCCCTCCGCGGCGACCAGGCTCAGCAGCGTGGCGATCCGGTTGGTCTTGGCCAGGCGCGCCGACGTCGTGGCGACGTCGGCGGACGCGGTGGCCACTTCGGCAAGCAACACCTGCTCAGCGTGCCACGGGGCTCGGACACTCTCGGGGGATTTCCCGCACGCCCGCCCGTGGTGAACGTGCGCTGAGTGTCGCTTCGGCACGGCGTGGCGGAAGACAACACGCACGCTCGCGGGGCCGGGAGTTACCCGAAAGGCTTACGGGAAGGCTCGATGAGATAGGTTGCTTTACGATTTCGGTCATTTTTGGAAAGGAAGCTAGATGGAGATCGAAGGCAAGAAGGCGATCGTCGTCGGTGGCGCGTCGGGCTTCGGCCGCGCCACCGCCGAGGCATTGGCCAAGCGTGGCGCCAGCGTGGCCGTGCTGGACCGGCCCCAATCCAAGGGCCAGGAAGTGGCCGACGCGATCGGCGGCTCGTTCTTCGCCGTCGACGTCACCGACTTCGACGGCACGGAGAAGGTCATTGAGCAGGCTGTTTCCGCATTGGGCGGGCTGCACATCGCAGTTACCACGGCCGGTGGCGGCATCGGCGAGCGCACCATCAAGAAGGATGGCCCGCACAGCCTGGATTCGTTCCGCTCCAGCATCGACCTCAATCTGATCGGCACGTTCAACATCAGCCGGCTCGCGGCCTGGCACATGAGCAAGAACGAGCCGGTCGATGCCGAGGCCGAGGAGCGCGGCGTCATCATCAACACCGCCTCGATCGCGGCGTTCGAGGGTCAGATCGGCCAGGTCGCCTACACCGCGTCCAAGGCGGCCATCGCCGGCATGTGCCTGACCATGGCAAGGGATCTCGGCAGCTTGGGAATTCGTACATTGGCCATCGCGCCCAGCCTGTTCGCTACCGGCCTGACCGAGGGCATCCCCGACGAGTTCGCCACGGTGCTGACCAAGGACGCCGCGTTCCCCAAGCGGCTGGGCAAACCCGAGGAGTACGCCAAGCTCGCCGTGGCGATCGCCGAGAATCCGATGCTCAACGGCCAGTGCCTGCGCTTGGACGGCGGTCAGCGCTTCGCCCCCAAGTAGAGTGAATTCCGGCGTGATCGAGGGTGCGTCGAGCGGCCCCGGTCACGCCGGAATCACCGGCCGGCGTGATGGCGACCATGGCAGACCACACCATCTCCGCACCGGCACTGAACGGGGTTCCGACTCGACGTTCGTCACTCCGCCTGATACTTCACCACCGTTTCGTCTTCGAATAACGGCAGTGCAAAACCAGTGCCGTCCTCAAAACCTACCGACAACACATAGAGCAGCGCGTCGACCGGCTGTGCCCGGCCGGTGGGCATCATCGCCGGCGGGCTTATGCCCAGGAACATCAGGCGTTCTTCGGGATGATCGTGGCGTCCGATTACATCACCGGGTCTCAAATCGGTGGGGTATGAGTCGAGCATGGTCGAACTTTACTCATCACTGCTCCACTTCGCATGGCCCCCAACGATTTATCGTCGGCATCTGCCACTCACCAAACGGTGTGACCGACGGCTCCAACAGGTAATCAGCGGCTCTCTTCTGATTCTCCGGCCGCACGCTGGACGCGACACTGGTGTGAGTCGTTCGTCGGCCCGGCATCGCACACCACAGGCCGCCGGCGAGTCAATCGTCGAGGACAGTCAACGCCCTCTCCGGACACGCTTCCGCGCCGGCGAGCGCAGCCGCCCGCGATGATTCGTCGATGTGCTCAGGAGGCGGCAGGCAGTACCCCTGCTCGTTGAGGTGGTAGATCTGTGGCGCGACGGCGTTGCACAATGCATGTCCGGCACAGTGGTGCTCATCGAGTTCAATCCTGGGCATCAGTGGTGCTCCATCTCAACGGCGCCCACGCGCTTACCCGGCGTGAACACGATCGGCAGGCTGCGGGCGGCGTAGACGTTTCCCGCGTTCTCGAAACGGACGATCTCGCCGGCCAATTCAAAGTCCGGAATGCGCTCCAGGACCTCGCACATCATCTCCTGGAACATCATTCGCGCAATATGTGAACCCATGCAGCGGTGGATGCCAACCCCGAAGGCCATGTGGCGCCGGCTGTTCGGCCGAGCGAAATCGACGGTGTCGGGATCATCGAAGACTGCGGGGTCCCGATTGGCCGCCGCCCACATGAGCATGGCTCGTTCACCCGCCTTCAGATGCTGACCGTGAAATTCTGTGTCGCTTTTGATTATTCGACCCAGCCCAAGGGTAGGTGTGCAGTGGCGGAGGAACTCCTCGGTCGCCGACATGATCAGCTGAGGGTCGTCGAGCAATTGTGCGCGCAAGTCCGGACGTTCCATCAGGGCGATGAGGCTGTTGCCGGTCAGGCCACTGGTGGTGTCCATTCCGCCTAGCATCAGCATGAATGTGTACATGGTGATTTGCATGTCGTCGAGTTGCTTGCCGTCGAGTTGTCCGGACAGTATCGCGCCGAACAAGTCGTCGCCCGTGACGTCTGTGGCCCGGCGCGCCTGCATTTGAGCACCGATCTCGGTCATGAGGTCGATACCGGCCTGTTGTGCGGCGCCCGTGTCGCTGGCGATGTTGTGTACGAAGGCGTGTACCCAACCGACCCAGGTCAGATAATTGGACTCATCGAAACCAAGCATGTGCAAAATCAGCTTGGCGGGCAATGGGTTTGTGAGTTCGGCGACAATATCGCAATGACCGCGCTCGATGAACTCGTCGACCATTTCCCTGGCCGCTCGACGAGTCCACGGACGAAGTCGTTCGGCCGCACCGGGGGAGAAGTAACGCAGGGTGATCTCGCGAAACTGACCGGTCTGCGGTGGGTCTGACTCGATCGGCGGCATCGGGATGGGCGCCGGTGCAGGCGGTACGCCGATCGAGGGATAGGAACTGAATGTGTCGTCGTCGCGAGCGGCGTCGAAAACCGACTGGTAGTCCAGTAACGACCAGAACCCACCGTAACGGTCCGAGCGCTGCAATGGGCATGCCCGGCGCATGCCGGCAAGCAGTTCGTGTGGTGCGCGCTGGAAGTCCAGTGAGTGGTGGTCGAAATCCCGGAACTGATGTGCGCAGGTGGTGTGGATGTCCATCGACATATGGGTCTCCTCGAAGCACTTCTGGTTCGGCTTGCTGAACAACACTCCCACAAAAACTGTAGTTCCAACTACGAAACCTGAATTTCTGTCGTTATGCTGACCGAGTGTCTCCGTCAGCGTTGAGTAATGCCGATGGCCGTCGATCGCCCGCCTGGGGCGCCGACCTCCCAGTGGACGAAGCCGACGCGCGATCTCGCCTACTCGATGCCGCCGAGCAGTGCTATGCGGAGTTGGGTCCGAGCCGAACGAAGATGGCGCACATAGCGACTCGTGCCGGTATTCACCGCACCACGATCTATAGCTACTTCCGAAACCGGGATGAAGTCCTGACCGCGTGCTACCTGCGCGCCGCGTCGATCGTGCTCGAAGCCGCCGAGACGTGCTGGACCACCGACAGTCCGTTCATCGACCAACTTGTCGACGCTTGCGTCGTCGGGATATCGGTGGCACGTGACCTGCCGGCGATGCGCGCGATGATCGATCGCAACGAATTGCCCTACGCCCAAACGGTGGCCGCGGCATCTGAAGCCTGGCGGAGCCGACTCTATGAGGCGTTCGGGCGGCGCCTGGCCGCGGCCGCCGCGGCCGGCGCTGTTCGCACCGATGTGACAGCTGAGACGCAGGCACAGTGGGTGGTTCGTATCTGCATAAGCCTGACCGTAGAGCCCGGCCGGCCCGAGGACGGGGGCGACCGAGCGGTGCTGCAGGCCTTCCTGCCGCGGTGCGTCATGCCTTTGTAGGGCTGATAAGTGACGCTTCTACCGGAGACCCGAGCTGCACTCTGTTGAAGTGCACTACTGTAAGGCTTACAGTTATTTGACGAGCGGTTGTGCACCGCCGGGCGAGCAAGAGCCCAGCGGCAGTTGGGAAAGCATGCGATCGCCACACTTCGGCAAAAAAAGTTGCAAGAGAGTAGCTTTCGCGATTCTCAGGAAGGATTTACCGTGGGGAAACTGAGCAATAAGGTCGCCGTGGTCTCCGGAGCGGCCCGGGGGCAGGGACGTTCACACGCCGTGCACCTGGCCGCGGAGGGCGCGAACATCATCGCTCTGGATATCTGCGCCGACTTGGAGGGCAACACATATCCACTGTCGCGGCCAGAAGATCTTGAGGCAACCGCCAGATTGGTCGAGAAGGAGGGCGTACGTGCCCATACGGCGATCGTGGATGTGCGCGAGCGCGCCGCCGTTTGGACGACGATCGGCGACGCCGTCAGCGAGATGGGCAGTTTGGACATCGTCGTGGCCAACGCCGGCATCTGCGCGATGGGCAAAGGTCAGACCATCCAATCTTGGTCCGACACTATCGACACCGACCTGGTCGGAGTTTTCAATGTGATCCAAGCGAGCCTGCCACATATCAGCGATGGGGGCTCGATCATCGCGACGGGTTCATTGGCCGCACAACTGGGCAGTTCGACCAAGCAGGGGCCCGGCGGCTCGGCGTACAGCTTGGCAAAGCAAATCGTCGCACGATACGTCAACGATCTCGCGCTGCAGTTGGCGAAGCGAAAGATCCGCGTCAATGCGGTGCATCCGACGAACGTGAACACCGACATGCTGCACAACGAGGGTATGTACAAGGTGTTTCGGCCCGACCTCGAATCGCCGTCACGCGAGGACGCCGAACCCTCATTCCACCTGATGCAGGCCATGCCGGTTCCGTACATCGAGCCCGCGGACGTCTCGGAGGCGGTGGTGTTCCTGGCCAGTGACGCCTCGCGGTACATCACCGGTACACAATTGCGCATCGACGCAGGTGGTTACGTCAACGCCATTCCATACAAGGGTTGACCCTTCGGCAGGTGCGTTTGGCAGTGCCTGCCAGTTCGTCGGTCACTCGCCGGTGCTCTGTTCCGGCGAGTAGCCGGCGTACCACCTGCTGACATCTTCGCCATCGGCGTATCGGGCGAACCACACGTCGGCGAGGTCGGGCAACGGCTCGTGCGCGGGATTGTGAAAAGGCGTCTGGCTCATGAGTACTCGTGAGATCGTGACAGTCTTGTTCTTCCAGGAAATCTGATGGAATGCCGGGTGTATCTCGGTCTCGGCTCGTCCCCGGCCTTGCAGTTTGGTACGTAGAGCTTGCACAAAGCCATTGAGCGGCTTGATGGTGTTGGTATCGATTGCCCGTTCTGCCAGCGGCACATGTTCATTGATCCCGTTGGTGATCAGCGTGGTCACTTCGAACAGATGCCGTACGACCTTCGGCAGAACGCGCATGCGGTAGGTTTTACTGCCGACAACCGCGTCGTAGATGACCAATGCCGAACTACGATGCTCAACTTCTTCGACGAAGTGCCACACCAACAATGACGCCACGCGATCATCACCTGGCCGGAAGAGAGTGTCGTCATGGTCGAGCAGCATCTTGAAGAACGGCGTGAACGTGGCTTCCAGATCGGCGATGTAGGCGAGGCGATACTGCAGAGGAGTCGTGGCGGTGAGACGATCGTAGGCGGCAACCGAATCATCCAAGGTTTGCTGCAGGCCCGGATGACTGCGGATCAAGGCGCGCACATGTTGGCGATGAGCGCTGGCATGTTGGGCTTCTTGCCGCAGGAATGCCTCAGCCTCCGCGGCGACATCGGAGTCGTCGATGTGCGGCATTGCCTCTCGTACCGCCGAGACGATCATCTTCTCGAAGCAGATGGCGATGATCGACACCATGTTCATATAGGTGGAGAAAGCTGGATTGGTGGGGTTCCAGTTAAACGGCACGGGCGCCTCGTCGAAGTCGAACCGAATTCGACGAATCTCCAAGTCCGTCATTGGTTTTCGTTCCTTCCGTGACCTGCAGCCGTCACGTCTTCCGACGTGTCGGGCTCGTCGGCGACCGTTGGACGGCCGGTAATCGAGACCGCAGCGACAGTCAGCGCGGCCAACACGAAGCACACGATGACGTAGGGCAAGCTCCCGAGTGGGGGAGCCGCACTTGAGGTGTCGGTGTCGCTCGAGAAGTGGGCGGGTAGCGCCGTCACCCAGAGCCCCGCCATGACGATCAGGTAGGCATCAGACCGCTTGTGGATGATGGCATCGATGCCTGGCGAGCATTGACTGGTCATCGCACCACTCGGATCGGCACGGATGTCGGCCCCGACAACGATGGAGTGGTAGTCCAGACAACGGGCCCGGCCAGCCTCAGCCCTCGGGCCTGGTCGAGGATCTTGTTCAGCGCCACCCGCACCTCCAGCCGCGCCAAATGGGCACCCATGCAGAAATGCGCTCCATGGCCGAAGGTGACATGCCCAGCGGAGCCGCGGTCGATGTCGAACTCGTCTGGCCGGTCAAATTGCGCGGGATCACGGTTGGCGCCGGCATAGAAAAGCACCACCCGGGACCGGGCTGGAATGGTGTGCTCACCGACCTGGTACGCGCGCAACGCAGTCCGGGCCACCCATTGCACCGGTGAGCCCCATCGCAGCGCTTCCTCTGTGGCCGCAGGGATCAGGTCGCGATCTTCGCGCAACCGATCGAAGAGCTCAGGATTGGTTGCGAGCTGAATCAGCAGTATTCCCAACAGATTGGTGGTCGTTTCACTGCCCGCCACCAGCAGAATAAGCGTCGCGGTGAGAGCTTCCAACATCGACATATCACCCTCGTCGAGCGCTTGGCGAACTCGGCCGAACACGTCGTCGGTAGGCGAGGCGATGCGCCGATCCAGCTCATCGATGATCAGCGCGCGCATCGCCAACATACCGGGCAGCGCTCTGCCGGTGGATCTGGCCACCTCTGCCAGCGAACTGACGGCGAAGACGGAACGGAAATCCTCGGAGTACTTCAGAAATTCGCCGCGCCGCGACGACTCCACACCCAGAATCAGCGCGATCGCCGACACCGGCAGCGGCACCGTCAGGGCGTCGACGGCATCGATCGGCTCTCCACGCATCAATGCCGCCACACTGGGTTCGACCAACTCTCCGAGAATGGCTTCGAGCCCGCGCACCGCGCCGGGGGTGAACGACGGGGCGGTGATGCGTCGCAATCTGGTGTGGTCGGGCTCGTCACTGCTGACCACACCGGGCAGCGGCATAGAACGCAGCAAAATCCCGTCAGCGGAAGACAAGGCGTCGTGAGCGCGGGCAGCGGCGAGGACATCGGCGTGGCGGGCCAGCATCCATACGTTGAGCCGTTCGTTTACCGCCACCGGCTGTTCGCGCAACTGCGCCAGTTGCGGATAAGGGTTCACGATGTTTTCCGGTGCGGTGGGGTCGAAGACCGTGCGCGCGACACGAGGTCCGGCGCGCCGGACCCGGGTGCGCCGCAGATCTGCGAGAAGACCGCGGGCGATCATCGTGCCGGAGTCGCGCACGGTGTTGGCCAGTGTCCCGACTGTTGTCACGAGGTCTGCGCCTGGGCGGCGGAGGGAGCGACGGGCGCTACAGGGGGTCTGCGCGTAAAGCCGTAGTCGCGGGTCGGTGCCGATCGTGCCTGGCGGCGCGCACTGAGGATGGTTTGCGGCCGGTGGTAGACGGTATCGCCCTGTGAGTTCACGAAGTAGGTGTTGGTGCCTTCGTTGCACTGGGTGAAGTACACGTGAGCGGTTTTGCCCGCACGGCGCATACGCGCGTCGTAGGCCTCGAATGCGGTTTCGGTCACTGCGGCGACGGCGTCGCGACCCGTACGACGCGTCTGCTCGATCACACGCACGGCGTGACCGGCCATCATCTCGACGAAATCGGTCCAGCCGACCCCGACGAAGCCCAGCGGTCCGACAATCTCCCAGCGGTTGGGTAGCCGGGGATGGGCGGTGCCGGCGAAACTGCGCAACCCGTGCTTTCGGTAGTCCTCGGCGAGGTCGAACCCGTCGGTGCCGATGATGGTGCCTGGGAGATACGTCTCCGGGTCAGTCCACATCTCATATCCGGTGGCTGTCACGATGAGGTCCACGTCGCGCTGGACGCCGTCCACCGTGCGGACGCCGGCAGAGGTGACCGCGTCGATGGGAGTGGTGATCAGGTGTGTGGTCGGCTCGTTGAACGCGGGCAGGTAGCTACTGGAGATGATCGGTCGTTTGGCGAGAATGCCGTGTGGCGGAAGCAGTTTGGTGCGGGCCGTCTTGTCGTGGACCACCGCGCGCAGCAGCATTCGGAATCCCCAACGCGACATGACGTCGTAGCCGCGTAACAGACGCCTCAGCACACGGTCGGGTATCGCCGACATCAAATGCACAATCGGCACGAGAAGCAGCACATCGAACGCCAACCGTCCGGCGTGGTGGATCGCCCCACGCACGAGCGGCAGGCCCAGCAGCTTGCCCCGGAAACCGGCCATGGTGAAGTCGACCTTCGGCAGGATCCAGTGCGGCGTGCGCTGGTACACATCCAGACGGGCCACCCGGCCCGAAAGGGCCGAGACTATTTGTGCGCCACTAGATCCCGTACCGATCACCGCCACTCTTTTGCCGGCGGTGTCAAAGGTGTCGTCCCAGGCGTTGGGGCGAAGCACGGTTCCCTCGAACTGGTCGATCCCGGCGATGTCAGTGGTCGGTTTGGCGTTGATGTAGCCGCCGACCGAACTGATCACGAACCGTGCGGTGATCTCGGTGCCGTCGCGCAGCGTCAGCCGCCAGACACCGGCAGCGCCGTCCCACACCTGGCGGGTGACTTCGGCGTCAGTACGCAGGTGTGGGTAGAGGCCGCAGCGCCGAGCGGTGTCGGTGAGGTACCGCTGGATCTCGGGGCCTGGGGCGAAAAGGCGGCTCCAATGCCGGTTGCGCGCGAATGACAGTTCGTACCAGAAGATCGGGATGTCGACTGCCAGGCCGGGGTAATGGTTGTCCCGCCAGGTTCCACCGAAGTCACTGCCGCGTTCCAGGATCACGAAATCGGTGATCCCACGCGTCTGCAACAGGTGACCCGCTGCGATCCCGCCCGGCCCGGCTCCGATGATCGCAACCTCGACCTGGTCTGCGGTGTTCATCTCGGCGTCCTTCCGTGGTGGAACCGACGAGCTTGTCGCCGGTCTCGAGGTAAACGGTGTGCGGTGCACGCTCGGGGGTCAGCCACTGATGCGAATACGAACGAGGTTCTCGGCATGAGTTGGGAATAGTGCTGAGGCTAACGATCGGATGGACACAATGTCAATAGTGTCCAATAGTGTCCAGTGGTGGCGCTTCTGGTTGCGCCCGTGCGCATCCCGGCCTGGTTGAGGAGCTGCGGACGGCGACGAAAGTTTTGGATTGACAGTTTCGGAATTGCGTCCATTCGTCGCTTAACATGCTGTACGCAAGGGTGCCTAGGTGACGAAGGAGACGGAATGCGTGCAGTGATCATGGATGGCGGAGGGGCAGTGGCAGTCGCGGCGCGGCCCGACCCCACATTGCCGGGGCCGCAAGGTGCGGTCGTGGCGGTGGAGGCGACCGGGATCTGCGGGTCGGATCTTCATTTCTACGACGGTGATCTGCCGGCCGTGGACGGGCTGGCCATCGGGCATGAGGCAGTGGGCACGGTCACCGAAGTCGGTGACGCCGTGCGTCGCGTCAAACTCGGAGACCGGGTAGTGGTGTCGTGCATCACCGGGTGCGGGCACTGCCACGGATGTGCGGAAGGCGACCCTGCGACGTGCGAGCACGGTTCGGAGTTGTTCGGTTTCGGCGGGACCCTTCCGGGCGCCCAGGCTGAGTTGCTTGCGGTTCCCGCTGCCGATGCCACCTTGCTGCCGATCCCAGAGGACATCACTGACGAGGAGGGCGTGCTGCTGGCCGACAACTTGGCCACCGCGTGGACGGCCGCTCGGCGCGGGGAGGTTGGTCCCGGCAACAGCGTGCTGATACTGGGCTTGGGCGCGGTCGGGCAGTGCGCGGTGCGCTGCGCGTGGCAGCAGGGTGCGGCCACGGTCTTCGCCTACGATCCGGTGGCAGGGCGGCGGGCTCGAGCCCAAGCCTACGGCGCGACGACGGTGGACGGTCCTGACGTCATCGCGGCGATCTCGGCAGCGACCAACGGTCGCGGGGTCGATGTGGTGATCGATGCCGTGGCCACGGATGCCTCGCTCGATTCCGCGATTGGCGCGGTCCGTAACGGCGGCACGATCTCGGTGGTGGGGATCCACGACGTGGCGCCCTACCCGTTTCCGATGTTGCAGGCGGTGTACAAGTCGATCACGTTGCGCGCCTCGATGGCCGCGGTGCAAAGCGCGTGGCGCGAGCTACTGCCGCTGATCCTCGCGGGACGTTTGGACACGTCAGGAATCATCACCCACCGCTACAGTTTGGAGCAGGCGCCGCACGCCTATGAGATGGTGTCGCGGCGCAGTCCTGACTGCACCAAGGCCCTGCTGATTCCCTAGATATCGGTTTGACATCACGTTTCCACGGCGCCGAAAGACCAGCTCGTGAATGCGCCGCGGTCCCCGGACCGTGCCAACGACGGTAAAGTCAGATCGTGCGGACCCGCGGATGGGGCGGATTGACCCCGGCCACTGATGAGGAAGCTGTCAACCGCATCCTCGATGCTGCCGACGACGCCATCGAGCAACGCGGGGTCGACATGCGGATAGTCGATGTCGCACGCTCATTAGGTGTGTCACGCCAGACCGTGTACAACTATTTCCCCGGACCCGGCGCACTGCTGGATGCTGCAGCGACCCGGTCAGGTCTGCGGTTTCTTGAGCCTCTGGCCGAACACCTGACCGGGATCACCGATCCTGTCGAGGCATTGGTGGAAAGCCTGGCTTATACCTTGGAGTGGCTGCCGAAGGCACGAGCGATCCAGGTGATGCTCGTGCATGATTTCACTGAGGCGTCCACCCGCATTACCTCCGATACCTGTGTACGGTTCGGCCACGCGCTGCTTGCCGGTCTCGACGTTGACTGGACGGGAATGGGATTCAGCGATGACGATCTCGACGATCTGGTCGAGTACATGTTGCGGATCCTGCAATCGTTCATGATCGACCCAGGCCGGCCCCCGCGCAGTGGCCAGACGCTACGCACCTATTTGCGCCGCTGGGTGGCGCCGGTGCTGCAGTCCGAGATCGCCTCACACCGCTGATAACTGAGGCACTATGCACCCCGACGCGGCCACCATGCGACCACACCAAACCCCTTGGGACGAAAAGGACGAGGCGGGCTCAGATGGGATTTGGTTCCCCTTGCATCGGTCCGCTGAGTTCTGCTGAGATCGGTCCGTCATGGGTACTGGTGACCGTGATCGGGACGTCGTGTTCCCACGGTTGACGATCGACCACGTCGGCGACGCGGAAGGTACCGCGCTCGAGCTCGCCGGAAGCGGCATCAACAATCCGGTACTGCTGCCATTGATGGTGGATGGCCTGCCCATCGAGCATCAGGATGCGCAACTCGCCAGGCGCGAAACCGCACCGCTGCTGCAACGCAGCTACGAGTTGTTCGTTGTGCAAGTGTCCGTCGCCGAAGCTCCATCCAATGGCGTAACCGGCCACAGTCTCACCGTCGATGACGGTGTAGTCAGTCTCTCGACCGGGTGGGATTACGTGATCCCACAACGTCAACAGGGCACGACCATGCGCGAACATGGCGCGGAACGCGTACCCGAGATGCAGGGCCACCTGGGCGCCATCGGCTCCGGAGAACTTTTCGAGCTGCTTGTGCTGGAGCAGACCCAACCCGATGCGACGTTCTGTGATTTTGCGGCTGGCCTCTTCCGTGAAGAACCATTGGGAGTTGTCCCAATTGCCGGCGTAGTAACGCATCCCGGGCAGAAAGGACACTCTTGCCGGGGACAGATTGCCGACGACGACAGTAATTATGATGACGCTCATCAACGCCGCGATCGGCCAGGGCTGGGTGACTTCGTGCCACCCGATGGCCGCCTTGTCGACGAACAGCGCCACGATGGCGAAGATCATGAACACATTCCACTCCAGCGGCACACCAAGCGGAATAGCCGTCAAGATCACCAGATGGAAGACCACCATCACCGTCGCCGCGATCGCAGTGACCGTGCCGCCGTCTGAGAAGAAAAGCACGACCGGCACACCCATTTCGATCACCGTGCCGCCATGGGCCAGCCACCGCGGAATCCAACTTGGCCGCAGGTCGTCGGGAAACGCACGGAAAAACAAGCGTTTCAACCATTTCGGTCGCACCAGCGGATTGTTCGCCATCATCGTCGATACCACGAACGGAAAGTGGCGGTTGAGCTTGGATGTCGCCGCGCCGATCCAGATCGCGAGCATCACGAGCTTGGCTGCGACGATCATGTTCGGGCCGGTAAACAGGAATGTCACCGCGAGCGCGCCGTACACTTCGCCGCGCGCGGCCAGAAAGATGGTCTTATCGCGTAAGCCCAGCAGGCCCAGGATCGCCAATATCACGGCGATCTTCCATGGCGCGATAACACCGACCGACGTTCCGAGCGACGGCACCGGCCCCGCGCCGTCGGAGAGCAACGCCAGCAGCGTCGCCGCCAACAGCGCCGCGTACAGCACCACGTCGAATCCGGTACGGCGATCACCCGCAGTGAACGGAATTCGGTTCGGCCACGGTGCAAGCCGGATCGTTCCGGCCCGTAGCCAATACAGCACCGAACCCATGGGTGGTGCGATCTTGCCGGTAAGTGGGCCGAAACCACAGCCGAACCCGAGAACCTCGAACAGCAGCGTCCACAGCGCAATCTTTTGAAACACGATGGGCTCATGCCACCAGTGATCGATCTGGCTCCATCCGTCGATCCCCTTGGTGGCCAGCGCAAAACAGATACCGCCGAGGATGTAGAGCCCGATCTTCAGCGTGTACAGGACGTAGAAGATGTCTGGATTGCCCATCCCACGCTCGGCGATATGAATCGCCATCGGCTTGATCCGCTCGCTGCGACCTCCCTGGCGCCACTGTTCGCGATCGACCTGGGGCAGATCGGGCTTCAAGAATCCCATCGAACCTTCACTTCGGCGGTCGTTGATGATCGAAAGACCAAGGTTGGACATATCGCTATGTATGTCCAACCGGACTGTACATCCGCTCGGATGGTTTTGGGCTCAATTGCGCTGAACTCGGACCCTGATGGCGCCGCTGGACATCAGGCGCCCATTGGACATTCCTTGAAAACTGTCCAGCCGCCCCATACCATCAACGAACAACCGGCCCGACGGAATGAGGTTGTCAGCATGGCTTTTGACACTGTGATCCGCGGCGGTCGGTGGTTCGACGGGACCGGCGCGGCATCGGCTGTCCGCAACATCGGAATCCGGGACGGTCGGGTGGCTGCTGTGACCACTGATCCGATCGAGGGGACCGAGACGATAGAGGCCGGCGGCAAGTGGGTTATGCCCGGCATCATCGACATCCACACTCACTACGATGCCGAAGTGCTTGCCGCGCCGGCACTGGTGGAGTCTTTGCGCCACGGGGTCACCACGATCGTGATGGGCTCTTGCTCGCTGTCAACGGTCCACGTCGACGCCCAAGACGCGGCTGACCTGTTCGGCCGGGTGGAAGCGATCCCGCACGAACAGGTTGTCCGCATCGTCGGCGAGCACAAGACCTGGCGTACTGCCGAGGAGTACGTGGCAGCGCTGGAGTCCTTGCCGTTGGGCCCCAATGTCACCGCATTCATCGGCCATTCCGACATCCGCGCCGCAGTGATGGGACTCGACCGCGCCACCCGAAAGGACATGCGCCCCACCAGGGCCGAACAGGCGCGCATGGAGTCCATGCTCGACCAGGCCCTCGACGCGGGGTTTGTCGGAATGTCTTCTCAGCAACTGCTCTTCGACAAAATTGACGGCGACGTGTGCCGATCGCGAACCTTACCCTCGACCTACGCCAAGGCACGAGAGTTGCGCCGACTCAAGTCGCGACTGCGTCGGCGTGACCGTGTCCTTCAATCGGGTCCCGACATCAGCCATCCACACAACATCGTTTCGCAGGCCCTGCAGTCGGTCGGCTTCGGTCGACCACGGCTCAAGACCAGCCTGCTCGCGGCCGCCGATATGAAGTCCACGCCCGGGGGGATGTGGCTGACCGTGATACTCGCGGCGATCGCCAATCGCCTCGGCGGCGATTTCCGGTTCCAGCATCTGCCGGTGCCGTTCGAGGTCTATGCCGACGGAATCGACCTGGTGATCTTCGAGGAGTTCGGATCGGGCGCGGCTGCACTACACCTGAAGACCGAATTCGAGCGCAACGAGTTGCTGCGTGACGAGGCCTATCGGCGGTGGTTCCGCAAAGACTACGACAACAGATGGGGACCGCGCGCCTGGCATCGGGACTTCTTCGACGCCGAGATCGTGGCGTGCCCGGACCCCGCGGTGGTCGGCAAGTCATTTGGCGACGTGGGGAAAGAGCGCGGCGGTGTGCACCCGGTCGACGCGTTCCTCGACCTCGTGCTGGAACACGGCGCTCAGCTACGTTGGCGCACCACGATTTCGAACCACCGTCCAAAAATGCTGCGCCGTCTGGCCCGCACCAACGGCATTCAAATGGGATTCTCCGACGCCGGCGCGCACATGCGGAATATGGCGTTCTACAACTTCGGGCTACGGCTGCTGCGTCACGTCCGCGACGCACAGCGATCCGGCGAGGCGTTCATCAGCACCGAGCGTGCCGTGCACCGGCTCACCGGCGAGTTGGCTGACTGGTATCGCCTCGACGCCGGCCATCTGCGGGTGGGTGACTGGGCTGACGTGGTGATCGTCGATCCCGACCGGCTCGACGCCGCGCTCGATGGGTATCACGAAGCGGCGGCGGACGCGTTTCAGGGCCTGCGGCGAATGGTCAACCGCAACGACGACGCCGTCACTGCGGTTCTGGTGGCAGGACGAACGGTCTTCGCTGGTGGTCAGCCCACCACGGTGCTGGGGGTTCAACGCACCGGGAGCTTCTTGCGTGCCGACGGACGCCCGCGAAACATCGCTTCGGATCAGGGTGCCCCGCTACGCAGCACTGCCTCGGCATGATCTCGCCGACTGCACAGTCGCTCGAGCTGGCGCACCTACGATTCCAAACGCTGACATGGGGATCCGATGGCGGTCGGCTGATGCTATGCCTGCACGGTTACCCTGACACGGCGTGGACCTGGCGTCACCTCGGCCCGTTCTTTGCTCAGCGAGGCTTCCGTGTTGTCGCACCGTTTATGCGCGGCTACGCGCCCACCGAGATGGCGCGCGACGGTGACTACAGTCTGGGAGCGCTGATGTTCGACGCCATCGAGCTGCATCGCGGCCTCGGCGGTGGGAGCGACGCGGTACTTGTCGGCCACGACTGGGGAGCGTTGGCTGCCAACGGGATAGCTGCCTACCCCGACAGTCCATTCACCAAGGTGGTGTCGATGGGGGTCCCCATGTTGGCCGGCCTGACCCACAGTTCGGGCCACAAGGGTGAGCTGCTCCGAGTGCTGCCCCGGCAACTCAAGATGAGCTGGTATGCGCTCTACCAACAACTTCCGAAGGTTTCTGAACGCAGCCTCGACCGAGTCATCCCCAAACTGTGGCGCGATTGGTGCCCACCTGGATACGACAGCAGAGTCGACCTCACGTACGTCCGGGACAGCCTGCGAGACAGCCGGCGACGTACCGCGGCGCTGAATTACTACCGCGCCGCCTTGCGGCCATCGAGGCGAGCTTCGGGCTACCACAGGTTCACCGCTTATGCCGAAAAGGTGGCTCCGCGGATTCCGATGCTGCTCATGCACGGGTTAGATGACGGAGCGATCGACGCGCGCCTGGGCACCTTGGGTGCGCAAGCGTTGCCCGCCGGTAGTCATCATCAGATCATTCACGGGGCAGGGCATTTCATGCATCTCGACCAACCCGACGAGGTGCACGGCCTGATCAGTGACTACGTGTCGATCTGAGTGACGAGGCGGTGCGCCGTCATCGACGTCTGGGCGGGCCCGCCGGGCGGGTTACTGCAGCGTATGCCCGGTGAGACCTGGAATGCGTATCGCCCCCAGGTCGAGATGGGTTTTGAAGCCTGGTTCTGATTTGCACACCGCGGGAATGACGTTCACTGCGGACATTGCGGTCCAGGCGTAGCCGGGATGCGCAATGTGTCCGTGGCGATCGGCTGCACCCCGCAGGGTGATCTCAGTAGACGGATCGCCTTTGATGACGACCCGATACCTGTTGGTTCCCCATCGCCAATCGGGCTCGACCAGCCCGTCGCCCATCGTGTAGAGGGCGTTGAATTGCACCAGGGGAGCACCGCCGGACCATCCGGTCCATGTGTGATGTTGAGCGGCCACCGTTCCGGCACGAACCACACCTTTCAAGTCGGGCACATCGCTGTCGGATGTGCCCGCGTAGGGGATGTCGGCGGTCGCCACTGCGATGTCCAGTTCGGAGGTTACGTTGTCGATCACTTCGCCGAGCCCGGAGGCAACCATCGCCATCGACTGCGCAAAGTGGGGTACAGCTGCTTCCAGAAGGTTTGGGCGAGAATGGAATACGTCAGGGTCGGTTCCCAGCCCGATCAACTCGATATATTTGGACGGGTAATCACTGAAGTTCACGACCTCAAACACTTGGACCTGGTCGACACGGCTGACCAAACGGGACCCGATGAGGGGAAGTAGGTCACCTGCAAAACCGGGATGAATTCCACCGGCGTGGTAAGACGTTCCTCCCTCTCTGCATGCTTCTTCGATCTTGGCCACCTCAAGTTGATTCATCTCGGTGGGGTGGTAGATCCCTGCGGTGGTAACGACGTTCTTTCCTGATCGCAGCAGCCGGCATACGATCTCTGAATCCGGCCAGACCGGCGTGTAGAACACACAGTCCGCGTCCATTGCGATGACAGCGTCTACATCGTCGGTGGCCAGCACACCGGTGGGAGGGGCTCCGACAATGTCGCCCGCGTCCTTGCCGATCTTCTTTGGGTCGTAGACGAGTACGCCGACAACGTCGAAAGCCGGACTGCGGATGAAATGCTTCAGCGCCGCCTTGCCTACGCTGCCGGTGGCCCATTGGATGACACGGTAGGGGCGTTCACCCACGAGGCGTCTCCTGACTGTTGGGGAGTGACAAGTCGACCTCCGTGGCGCTGGGGCAATTGTTGGTAGAGAAGCCGAGCTCGAGTTCCTCATAGTGACTTATGCCGTCGGCGAATCGGTATTAAATACTGTAAGTAGCTCGGTATAGATGAGTTTAGCGGCAATCCCGGTGGTGCAGGAGTGAAATGAGCGACGAACTAGAGCGGTTGGAACGTTGGGTTGAAACCGCTCTGGGTGGGAGGGTCCTCGGTAGTCGGCGATTGGCGCGCTGGCGCCCCGCGTGGGATATCGATGTCGAGATCGGCCATCGTCGGGTGGCGTTGCACGCGCGGGGCGAACGGGAACCACGCATCGTGATGCCGTATCGGATTGCCGACGAGGTCGCCACCCATCGCCTCCTGCAAGCTCATCAGATACCGGTTCCGCACGCATACGGCTTGTGTGATCAGCCTTATGCACTGGTCATGGACCGCCTACCGGGACAGGCGGACCTGTCGAATGTGCCGGCGGGCGACCGGGATCGGCTTCTAGACTCGTACCTGCAGATTTTGGCCAGGATCTATCAGATACCGCTTTCAGACGCTGAGGCAGCCGGTTTTCAGATTCCCACTGACTCTGCCGAAGCGTGTCTGGCAGGGTACTGGCGGCGCACCGAGGACCTATACGACGCGGCAATGGCCGGTCATGATCCCGACCCGCTCGCCGTGTTTCTACGCCGCTGGATCAACGACCACGTGCCGGCTGACCGTCACCAGCATGCCCGCTTCATCACCTATGACTCCTTTCAGTTCATGTTTGACGGCACGCAGATCACCGGTCTGCTTGATTTCGAGCACGCCCATGTCGGTGATCCCCTGATGGATCTCGCGGCGCTGCGGATTCGGGACACCATCAAGAACATCGGCGAACTACCTCACTACGCCGATCGGTATCGGCAGATCACCGGGTTGGAAATCGACCACGACGCAGTGGAATTTCACACCGTTGTGTACAACGCCATCTCGGTGTTGTCGGTCGGTCCACCGCTGCGCGATCCAATGCCCGGCACGGACTGGCTAACTTACCTGGCCTGGTACGTCAACGGCGCGCGCTGGGCACTGGAGTGCATCGCCGAGATCGGCGGCTATCGGCTTGAGCCCGTCCAGATCCCGCAGCCGCGACCCACCAAGCACGCGGTAGCCCTGCGCCACCTGGTGGCGGGATTGCGCGACGCCAGTTACGAGCCGGCCGAAGCCGACTATCAGCGAGTTGCGTTGGGGCGGATTGCCAATCACCTCAAACGGGTCGACGAGATCGGTGCCGAGCTCGATACCGCCGAACTCGATGACCTCGCTGAAGTGCTTGGCAGCCGCCCACGGCCGGAGGACGCCGATGCCGAGCTGATCCGGCTCATCAACGACGCCGGGCCGGATCGCGAAGAAGTGTTGGTGCGCCTCCTGGACCGGCGCGCCCAGCGGTGCCACTTGTCGATGGCGTCGGCGTCCTCGTTGATGCTGCGTCACCCGCCGTTGCGGAGCCTGCGACCCGAACGGACCGTCACGCGCAGCCTCGACGATGGTTGGCCCGGCGGCGCGATACCCGGCACTGCCTAGACCGGCATCAAGGCGCGCATCCACCCTTCACACCGACAGCACAAGGAATACCCGTGTTCGACAAGAACCCCGAACCGTCCCCATTGCGACACCGGGTGGTTGCAGCATCCGGAGTTGATACAGCAATCGGCATGATTGAAGGCGTCACAGTCGAATTCATGGCCGCGGTCGGGAGACAGTGACGTGGTCGGCATTCATGTTCCCCAGGTGGCAGGCACGCTGTCGGACTACGCGCAGCTCGTGCGCCGGCTCGAAGCCGCGGGCTATGACCGCGTTTGGGTCGGCGAAGTCAACGACGTCGATGCGGTGACCACTGCCACCCTGGCTGCTACAGCGACCACGCACGTGAAGCTCGGCGTTTTCGTCAACGTCTACACTCGCGCACCCTCGGTATTGGCCATGACGGCAAACGCATTGGCACATCTGGCGCCCGGGCGTGTCCAAATCGTCCTCGGAACCGGCTCTGCGCTTTTTGTCGAGGGCTGGAACGGTATTCCTCACGAACGTCAGCACGCAAAACTACAAGACACGTTGCAGTTCTTGCGCTCCGCCCTGTCGGGGCAACGCGTCAACCATGCGTTTCCCACCATTGCAGGACATGGTTTCTCCCTGGCATCAGCACCGGCGGCAGCGCCTTCGCTGCTCGTGGCCGCCGCGGGCCCGCGTGCCCTTGAACTGGCAGCCGGCCACGCAGACGGGGTGGCACTCAACTGGATCACACCCGGAGATCTTCAGCGTATCCATCCGCTGCCGGCCAAGCCGGGGTCGGTGACGCTGATCGTACCTATTTGCCCCACTGCTGATCGAGCGCAGATGGAGCAGACAATGCGACCGGTAGTAGCTACCTACCTTGCGGTCCCCGGCTACGCGCAGCAGCAACGCAGCCTCGGACGTGGCGCTCAACTGGAAAATCTCTGGCAGGCCTCGGCCAATCGCGACATTGCCGCCGCACGTGGCGCGATTCCCGATGAGATTCTCGATGAGTTCGTGGTTTGGGGCTCACCCGAGCACTGTCGCCGTGTGCTCACCGACATTGAAACCACCACAGGTGCATCAGTGGTAGCCATCGTCTTTCCACCACCAGGCACCACATTTGAAGAATGCGTCCTCACGTGAATGCGGTCCACCGCTCGGCGAGGATGTCATCGCGGATGGCAGGGCGGCGCGGTCTAGAGCGAGACCAGTCCGCGCGGCATCGGGAGTACGTCGGTGTAGGTGATGATCCCGGGTGGAGCAGCGACGACATCAGGGATAGCGTTCACCGCAGGCATCGCCGTCAGAATCATCGGCAACTGCATGAAATCGCCGAACGTCTTGGCTTTGAAGTCGGCCGGCGGCAACACATCTAGACGCATCTTGACGGTAGGGCGCCCGTCTATCGTGATGGAGTACCCCTGGTCTATCGGCCAGTCTGGCTCCAGCGTCTGCCCCTTGCGCCACACCATCCGGATCTCGACGATGCTGCGCCCGGCGACCTTTCCGTGCCAGCTTGCCGCAATTCCGGCGACGCAGTTGGCCGGAATGCGCCACGATCCGAGGTCCACATCGGCGGTGGTACGGGCATATTCGGCCTCACACACGACCTCGTCGAACTGCACATCCAATGCGTCGCCGAGCAAGTGCACGGCATCGATGAACACTGCGGTTGCTTTGGCGGTCATGGCCGGGAGTTCGGGGTCGTCGATCGGACGGGCGAAGCCGACCGGCAATTCCGTCGCCGGTGAGTCATAGCCGCTGATGTCGGCGGATTCGACGACCGTCACCTTGTCGATTCGATCGCAGCCGCTGGCGGCGATGATGGCACCGAGCTGGGCAAACCCGGGATTGATCCCCGAGCCGAAGATGGAGGAATCGCCTCGCTCGCAAGCATCAATCACACGCTGGCGATCCTGACCCAGTGAATGACCCGTGATGAATGCGGCGGTGGTGACGACATTTGCACCCGACTCGAGGATCTGCACCAATTCCGAGACATCGAGCCACATGGGGTTGTACACCACGCAGTCAGGCTTCAACGCCAGCAGAGCGCTCACATCGTCGGTTGCCTGCACGCCGACTGCATCGATGCCGGCCAGCTCCCCGGCGTCGCGGCCCACCTTGTCGGCCGTGTACGCAAAGCAGCCAACCAGTTCCAGGTCCGGATGAGCCACGATGGTCGCCACTGATTGCCGACCCACGTTTCCTGTTGTCCATTGGACCACCCGCAGGGACATGTCGTTACTCCTCGCCATCGAGACCGGCCGCACATTACAACCGGCCCGCAATGAGATACTCTCACGGATACCGTAATGCCAACAGTATGTCCGGCGATGCCGTCGTCCGATATTGCGGACGTCCTCCGGTGCAGTTGCGGCGGTCAGTTAGACCTAAGCGCGGCACCCAACCCCGTGTGAGCGTCCAGAGAAAGGTAGTGAGCGTGGACTTCGCTGCGGTGCAACTGAATCCACAAGACCGAGATTTCCTCCGTGAGGTCCGGGCCTTTCTGCACGAGCACGTCACCGAGGACGTCCTCCAGCGCGAGCGGGAAACGGGTGACAGCTTCGACGAAGAGGTCCACCTGGCACTCGGGGCGGCAGGCTACCTCAGGCGTGAACTTGCGACCGAGGATGAAGGCGGGTTCAGTCGCGTAGAGGCCCGTCTTTGGCAGCTGGAGAAGCGACGCGCACACATCCCATGGGTCACCTGGGGGACAACCGCGTTGGTCGCCCACTCGGTGCTTGAGTTCGGTTCGGCCGCGCTCCAGGACGAGGTTATGCCCGGCGTCTACTCCGGACACACACGGATGTGTCTCGGCTACACCGAACCCGAGGGTGGATCCGATGTGGCAACCTGCAAAACACGTGCCGTTCGTGACGGCGACACCTGGATCATCAACGGATCCAAAATGTTCACCACCGGTGCGCACCACTGCCAGTATTGCTTCCTGCTGACAAATACCGATCCGATCGCACCCAAGCACAAAAGCCTCACCATGTTTCTCGTCCCGCTGGATGCACCGGGGGTCGAGATACAGGGAATCCGCACGGTAGACGGCGACCGGACCAACATCGTCTACTACAGCGACGTACGGGTGTCGGACCGGTACCGAATCGGCGAGGTGAACGACGGTTGGACTGTCTTACGAGGTCCTCTAGATGTCGAGCACGGTGCCGTCGACGCCGAAGTTGATGGGCTCCAGGATGTCTCGATTCTCGATCACCAGGCCGGCTATCTGGCACTGGCGCTCGATCGCGCGGCCGCGGCGGTAGCCCGGGCTGATTCGTCGGGCCGGCGCGCGATCGACGATACCTCGGTGGGCTATCGACTGGGCCGAGCCGTTGCGCGGATGGAGGCTGGGCTGAGCACCCCAAACATCTTTGGTCGGGTGGCGCAGGCACAGATGATGAGAGATCTGGCACCGGAGTTGATGGACATCATGGGGGCTTCGGCCGTGCTGGGTCACGGCGCGGCCGGGAGTGTCGACGACGGTCAGAATGAGTACGTCTACCGATTCGCGCCACTGGCCGGGATCTACGGCGGCACCCTGGAAGTGTTCCGCAATATGATCGCGCAGTACGCCCTGGGGCTCGGCAAGCCGAACTACTCCGCCCCCAACACCGTGCGGTAGCCCGTGTCCGTTCGGTTCTGGCTCACTGGCGAAACCCGACGCCGCTGGTGACCAGACCGAGCTGAACTGGGGTGACGAAACCCGCTGCTGCCCTGCACAATGCAGGAACAGCGTTGAGTACCTGCATAGCCGTCGCGACGTTCCCGGCGTGTACATGCTCGGCAATGCTGGCTGTACGGGTGAAGCTGGCCAACGACAGAAAGTGTGCCCGCATCGACGGCTCGCCCTCTATCGTCAACGTCCAACCATGTTCGGGCGCCGGCCAGTGCGCCGGATACTCTCCGCCGACAGTCCAGAGCGTCTCGATTTCGACCCGTGCCACCCCGTCGCGCCTGCCGCTCCAGCTCCACCGCTGGCCCGCCGTTGTGCCCGCCGCCAACACCCGATCGAAGACCTGGTGGTCAGCTTTGGCGGGAACCGCCTCAACACTGGCCACCACTTCGTCGATGCCGGCGTTGAGCGCGTCGGCGAGTTGCCAAACCTGTTCAGTGAACATGGAATTCATCGCACTCAGGAAGCCGCCATCGTCGACCGAGATGCGCTCCAGCGGCTCACCGAAAGCCATGTTGCCAAAGGAGATGTCGGTACTCTCGTAGAGCGTCATATCGGCGCGTTCCTGCAGCGTGATCTTGTCGATCACGCGACTCATTCCCGACAGGACCAGCGGCAATGCACTGGAGAGGTTCCCTGGGTTGATGCCGCTGGCGTGCAGGCTGGCACCACCGGCCGTACAGGCGGCGGTCAACCGCGAGTGGTCCGCCGGCGGAAGTGCCGGCGGATAGAACAGAAAAACGGTGGTGGCCACGTTCTTGCCGCTGGCGAGTAGCCGGCATACCTCGTCGATGTCGCCGATGCGTGGGGTATAGATCACGCAGTCGGCATCCAGTTCGATCAACCGCTCGGCATCGGTGGTGGCGATTACCCCGATCGGATCTCGTCCGATCAATTCACCGACGTCAACCCCGTCCTTCGAGCTCGAATACACTTTCGCGCCAACAAGTTCGAGATCCGGGCGGTAGTCCAGAATGGTGCTCACCATCTCGGTCCCGATAACGCCGACGCCCCACACGATCACTCGATACGCGTTGCTGTTCATGCTGCGTGAATCAACCTCTCGTCACATACCCAGCGGCTACTGACGGATCAACTGTAATCACGTCAGTAATCATCTGCGGCGAGTTCTTCGAGAACGAGGTCAAATGGGGCAAGGTCGCGCAACTGAGGGGGTCATCACAATACTGTAAGGCTTACAGTATTGTATGTTGGATTGACTCTCCGATCGACTCCCGAGTGTTTCCGAGAGTCGATCGGAGCACCGAAGGACACCATGCACACCGTGAGAACGCCCAGGGAAGGCGCAATGACGACAGCCACGTTAGAGTTCGATCCCTTCGCTGAGGATTTCTTCACAGATCCGCACGACACCTATCGGCGGATGCGCGACGAGGCGCCCGTGTATTACAGCGAGCGATACGACTTCTACGCCTTGACCAGGCATAAGGACGTTGCGGCGGCGTTCAAGGATTTCGACACATATTCGTCTGCCTATGGCGTCGACCTCGGCCAGGTCCGGACGGGAGTGGTGGCCGAGCACGGCGGCATCATCGCGATGGACCCCCCGGCACACCGCCGAATGCGCAGCCTGCTGAACAAGGTGTTCACACCGCGCGCCATCCAAGCTCAACGATCACTGGTAACCGGTTTGATCGAAAGACACCTCAATGCTGTCGATCCCGACGGCTTTGACTTCGTCCAGGATTTCTCGGCACTCTTCCCGGTAGAGGTCGTCGCAACCATGCAAGGGGTTCCTGAAGACGACCACCAACAGGTCCGGCTTTGGATCGACGAGCTTCTTCATCGCGAAGACGGCGCCGTCGACATGACCGAGGCCGGCGTCAACGCCGGCGTCGAAATGGCGGTGTACTACTACCGGTTGACCAAGCAACGGCGCAACGCACTCGGCGACGACCTGCTGAGCAAGCTCATACTCTCCGAGATCGAGGGTGACGATGGGAAGATGCGTCCGCTCACCAACCGCGAGATAACTGAATTCGCATTTTTGCTCGGCGGCGCCGGTGCCGAGACGGTGGCGAAGCTACTCGGCAACGCTGTAGTGGTCTTCGCCCGCAACCCTGATCAATGGCAGAAGCTGCTCGATGACCGAAGCAAGGTTCCGCAGGCGGTAGAAGAGCTGCTCCGCTACGAGGCGCCTGCCCAATACAACGTCCGCCGCTCTCTGCGCGAAGTAACCCTGCACGGCGTGACCATTCCGGCTGGAAAGCCTGTCTTCTTGGTCGGGGGGTCGGCCAACAGGGACCCCGAGGCATGGACCGATCCGGACAGATTCGACATCGACCGCGATCGGGCCGAAGCGCAGAATCTGGGTTTGGGGTATGGGATCCACAGTTGCCTTGGCGCGGCGCTCGCACGGATGGAGAGCGTCATCGCCTTGGAGAAGCTGCTCGATTTCATGCCGCGGTACGAGGTTGACTGGAGTCGTTGCAAGCGGGTCAACATGCAGAACGTGGCCGGTTGGAGCAACGTGCCGGTCCGTGTGGTCCGCTGAACGGACTCCGAAGCGACAGGCAATCGCAACCGGTAACTCGGCCTGTAGAGGAACAAAAGCTGACCGGCCGTTGGGATTGAAGGGGGCACAATGGATTTAGGCCTTTCAGACGCGAAGGCCGTGGTGGTTGGTGGCAGTGCCGGAATGGGCTTGGCCGCCGCGCGTTGCCTGGCGGAGGACGGGGCGCGAGTTGCGATCATCGGTCGACGGAAAGACTTGCTGGATGCCGCTGTCGCCGAACTAGGGCAGTGCGGTAGCCCTGAGGTGATCGCTTTGCCGGCGGACGTGCAGGACGCCGCTGAGGTCCACATCGCCTTCGACGAATTGGCTCGGCGGTGGGGCGGAGAACTGAACATCCTCGTCAACGCCGTGGGCTCCTACGTGATCGGGACGTTCGAAGACCTCACTGATGAGCAGTGGCAGCAATCGATCAGCCAAGGGGCGATGGGGATGGTGCACTGCGTACGTTCAGCACTTCCGCTACTGCGAGAGGCAGAATGGGCACGCATCGTCAACTTCTCGGCGCATTCCACCCAGCGTCAAAGTACGATTCTGCCGGCATACACGGCCGCGAAAGCCATGGTGAACAGCATCTCGAAGAATCTGTCCCTGGCGCTCGCCAAAGACGAAATCCTGGTCAATGTGGTATCTCCGGGTAGCTTCGCATCGGAGGGGCTACTCAACTGGGCTGACTCCGTGGGAGTCGACGGCACGGATCCGTATGCGCTCATGGCAGCGATCGGTGAACACTTCGGGCACCCCGCCCACTTGCCACGTGCCGGTGATCCGGCAGAAATCGGGCCGGTGGTTGCTTTCCTCGCCTCCCGTCGCAACTCCTACATGACAGGCGCCAACGTGAACGTCGACGGTGGCAGCGACTTCACCTGAGGGGGTAGGCACCGCCTCCAGCGGTAGCCGGCCAGAACGCCGCCTGGTCGGCAGCCGCAATGCATCGGCGTCCGAGTCGATGTCGCGGCTTCCAATTTCGTCCCGATTCTGCCCGAGCGAGTTACTGTAAGCGCTACGGTAGGGCCATACATCCGCGTTTCGGAATCGGAGACATATCGTGCGCAGAGTCGTCCAATTTTCCACCGGCAATGTCGGTCGTCACGCTCTTCGGGCGATCGTCGGCCGCCCCGACTTCGAACTGGTAGGCGTGCATGCAGCCAGCCCGTCGAAAATCGGCCGCGACGCGGCTGAGCTCTGCGGCTGGAGCAAGCCGACGGGAGTGCTCGCAACCGACGACATAGACGCCCTGATCGGCCTCGAGCCGGACTGTGTCGTTTACACCGCGCTTGCCGAGACGCGACCGATGGAGGCGATCGAGCAACTCGCCAAGATTCTCGCCGCCGGAATCAACGTGGTAGGAACATCTTTCGTGTGGATGGCGGCGCCGCGCTACGCCGACGACTGGGTGCGTAAACCATTGGAGCAGGCTTGTGCGGCCGGCGGGTCATCGCTCTACATCAACGGAATCGACCCTGGTTACTCAGGTGACACCCTGGTGCACACGGCGCTAAGCCTGGCAACACGGGTCAGCTCGATCACCGTGCAGGAGATTTTCGACTACGGAAACTACGACGACGCCGAGTACACGGGCGCTTCGATGGGCTTCGGAATAGCCGAGGACGAACCGCTGCCGCCCTTGTTCCTTCCCGGGGTTGTGGAGTCCATGTGGGGCGGGCCGGTTCGAAGCTTGGCCGACGGGTTGGGCATCCAGCTTGACGAGGTCCGTCAGCGGACCGAGAGATGGTTCACTCCAGAACCTATCGAATGCACGATGATGACGGTTAAACCCGGCGAGATGGCGGCCGTGCGGTTCGCGGCAGAAGGCATGCTCGATGGCAAACCGGTGATCACCCTTGAGCATGTCAACCGGCTCACCCCAGCCGCCGCTCCCGACTGGGACTATCCGCCAGACGGCCATGTTGGCGTCCACCGCGTCATCGTGGACGGTGACCCCCGCGTGGAAATCAATACTCACGTTTCTCATCCGGTGCTCGACCCGACCGACGCGGGGTGTATTTCCACTGCGGCACGGGTGGTGAACGCCATCGACTGGGTGTGCGACGCCCCTGCGGGGGTCCTCGCGATCGAAGACGTCCCTCAAGCCGCGGTGTTCAAAGGCCTCGTTTGGGAAGAGTGCTGAGCCGCCGGTAGCCACCTCGGTCAGGACGCGCACCGCTCCGTCCGGTTTCTTCTTGAATTTGACGCGACAGCCGTACCGTTGTGCATACAGTACGGAGAACGGTAGCTGGGAAGCGCAGGGAGGACAGACGAATGGCCTTGGAGAGCTTCAAGCTTGACGGACAGGTGGCGATCGTCACCGGAGCCGGACGCGGCGTGGGCGCGGGCATCGCCAGAGTTCTCGCCGAGGCGGGAGCGACCATTGTCGGGACTGCGCGCACACCCGATCAAGTATCCGAGACCATCAAGGGAATCAAGGCATCTGGAGGTCAGGGGCTCGCGGTGACCGCGGAT
This sequence comes from Mycobacterium sp. E802, assembly GCF_001666875.1. NCBI lineage: Bacteria > Bacillati > Actinomycetota > Actinomycetes > Mycobacteriales > Mycobacteriaceae > Mycobacterium > Mycobacterium sp. E802. Next base: position 5,491 of record NZ_LZJD01000068.1, on the reverse strand, counting down.
GCAACCAGCCGCGAAGATGGTGAGCAGGTGGTCGCTGCGGCGATGGAGAACTTCGGCCGTGTCGACATCCTCGTCAACAACGCCGGCGGCGCGTTCCCAAAGCCGTTTCTGAAGATCTCCGATAATGACCTGCGAAGGCATTTCGAGTGGAACACTGCCTCGGCGTTCATCATGAGCCAGCTCGTCGTACCCCACATGCTCGTGCAAGGGGCCGGATCCATCATCAACATCTCCTCTGGCGCAGGGCGGTTCGGCATCCGGGGCTTCGTCTCCTACTGCGTGGCAAAGGGGGCTCTGGAGAACCTTACCCGTGCCTTGGCGCAGGAATTGGCGCCAAAGATCAGAGTCAACGCTATTGCGTTGGGCTCGTTCAAGACTGATGCGCTGGAATGGAGCATGAAGGAGATGCCCGAATCGGCCGAGCAGATGAAGGAGAACACACCACTGCACCGTTTCGGGGACGTCGAGGACCTTGGACGTCTAGCGGTCTACCTGTGTTCCCATGGGTGCTTCGCCACCAACGCGATCTTCCACGTGGATGGCGGCCTTAACACCACGAACTGGCCGCTGCCCATCCCGGACCTGTAGCCGTCGCGTAAACGCTGTGTCGCGGGGTCTCGTCATGATCGTTGACGAAACTCGTGTCGCAGGTGCCCGGTTCACACAGACGGTGCGGCCGCCCGTTCGTCTCCGGCGGCGATCACGTAGTCGCGGGACCGCACCCTTCGCGTGCGTCGACGATAGGTACTCATCAGCCACGGCCAATTGTGGGTGTCTTGCCCGTGTGCGTCGGTGTACCAGCTGTTGCATCCGCGCCATACGGTGTGGCGCTGACGCTTGTCCATGCTCGTCAAGAACTTTCGATGGGCGCTGGCTCTCACCTCGATAACGTCGGCAGACCCTTTGGACAGTTGGCCAACGGCATCGACGATGTGGGCGGCTTGGGATTCCAGCATGTAGACGATAGACCCCGATCCAAGGTTGGTATTGGGACCGTAGACCAGAAACATGTTCGGGAAGTCGGGTACGGATAATCCGAGAAAGGCGACTGCTCGTTCGGACCACGCCTCAGCAAGTGTTTTCCCACTTCGCCCGGTGATCGAGATATCTGGCACGAAAGAAGTTGTGCGGAAACCGGTCCCGAGCACGATCGCATCTAATTCGTGCAAGGTGCGGCCCGTTGCAATTCCACGTTCGCTGACCCGGACGACCGGATCCGTTTCCAGGGTCACATCGGGGCGGTTCAGGGTGGCGTAGTAATCGTCTGAGATGAGAATCCGTTTGCACCCGATGGGATAGGTCGGTCGCAGTTTGGCTCGCAGTTGTGCATCGGGGACGTGACGTCGCAGTGTCCGCCCGTGGATGCGACCCAGCCACGACAGCACGGCAGGAAGACGGGAGAACGCCACGGTGACCATTTCAAAATAGGCCCAAATGCCGTGACGTGCAGCCAGTTTGAGTAGGGGGAGGGCACGGTAGCGGCGATGGAGTTGCCTGGTGTATGCGATATCAGCCTTGGCGAAGACGTAGGGAGCCGAACGCTGAAACACCACTGTGTGGGCGGTGATAGGTGCGATTGCCGGGACTACCTGGATAGCGCTGGCGCCGGTACCGACTACACCAACCCGCTTCCCGGTGAGATCCACGTCGTGGCGCCAACGCGCGGTGTGGAACACCGGACCGGAAAAGTGTTCGAGGCCCTCCAAGTCGGGAATCGCGGGTACCGTCAGCTGTCCGACCGCGGGCACCAGTACGTCGGCGCGATCAGTACGGCCGTCAGCCAATGTGATTGCCCAGTCGCGCCCAGTCCAACGCGCCGAGCTGACCTCCGTGCCGGTCTGAATCGCATCGGTCAACCCGCCGCGCACAACACAGTGCTCCAAATATGCCCGGATCTCGGCGCCGGCCGCAAAACGTCTGGACCATCCGACGTCCTGCATGAACGAATAGCTGTAGACGTGCGAGGGGGCGTCACATGCCGCGCCGGGATAGGTGTTGTACCACCAGGTTCCGCCGATCTCGTCAGCACGTTCGTAGATAACGATGTTGTTGTGGCCGGCTGCGCGCAGCTTCAGCGCGACTCCCAATCCACCGAAGCCGGCGCCGATGATGGCAACCCGCAGTTGACGCGGCACCTGTGTCACCGCACTGAGCCGGACTGCATGGCCCGTTCATCGACGATTGCGGGGGCCGAGCCCTCGGAAGCCTGTTCGGTCATGGTGTTGCTGTCCGTGGTTTCTCAGTGGTGACGCCGACCGGCTCGCCGAACAGCAGCACGGGTTTGGCTTTGACTTCCTCCGGGATGGATCCCCAGATATAACTTGCCGACTGGTCCGCGGTCAGCATGTTGCCGGTGCGTACCGCCTCGGCGATCCCAGGGATGCCCGGATGGGTGTCCGGGGGGAATGCCGCTTCACGGCGTGCAGCCGGAGTGTCAACGAAGCCGGGCCGAATCGCGCACACCCATGGACCCTTGCCGCGGTCGGCGCGCTCGCTGCGCACGCCCTTGGTCCACTGCTCCATCGATGCCTTCGCCGCACCGTAGATGGACAGCCCCGGATACACCACCCTCGCCGAGGCGGAGGAGATTTGGATCAGGCCGACATCGACTCCAGCGTCCACGGCTGGCGCGGCTGCTCGGATGAATTGGTCACCGATGGCCAGTGGGGCCGCCACGTTGGCAATGATTTCGGTGAGATGGTTTTGGTAGTCCCCCTCGCCGACGTAGGCACGGCCCCAAAATAGGAGGGCGTTGTGGATGAACAGCGCACGCTCGCCACGAAAACTTGCCAGCCGCTGTCCGACCCGATCGCCGACCCCCTGCCAGGAATCGATGTCGGTCAGGTCAAAGGGGATGGTCTCCAAGTCGGGGTGGGGCCGGCGCGAGACGCTGATGATCTCGGTGTCCTCCCACGGGCAGGTGCGTGCCAGTGCGGCGCCGATGCCCGATGTGGCGCCGGTGATCCACACGATGTTCTTCTTGTCGGCCATTACGAACCCTTCGGCGAGTCAACCACTATCGTTCGGACTGTACTAAATACGGTAATGATTTCAGTAAATACCGTGAACATCGTCGATTTTGAGACCAGCCGGCGTGGTTGACCGTACTGAATTACGTACTGTAACTTCGTCAGTTGCAGCCGACGAGACTGCCGCGCGCTGCTTGGGGCGGGGTGGTGTCGGACCGAAATTTCGGCGCTCTCGAAACCTGCCTAAGCGTCAGCGATCAGCACGAAAGAGATCGCCGCCAGGCACTTGCTGTCGGTGGAAAGGACCAGGATGGACGGGGTCGGTGGCAGAGTCGTCGTCATCACCGGCGCGGCTCGGGGGATAGGTTTCGCGACCGCGCAGGCTCTGCTCGCGCGTGGGGCTCAGGTGGTCATCGGTGATCGAGACGTTCCCGCCCTGGAATCGGCTGTAGCCGGACTGTCCCGTCTCGGAACTGTTTCCGGTCATTCGCTCGATGTCACCGACCGCGAATCGTTTGGGGAGTTTTTGACGAAGGCGCGCACCGATGGCAATGGCCGCATCGACGTCTTGATCAACAATGCGGGGGTCATGCCGGTGGGCCGCTTCCTCGAGCAATCGCAGCAATCGATTCGCTCCTCGATCGAGGTAAATGTCTACGGCGTCCTCAACGGCTGCCAGCTGGTGCTTCCCGAGATGGTGGGTCGCGGCCAAGGCCACATCGTCAATATCGCTTCGATGGCCGGGATCATGGCGATCCCCGGCCAGGTGGTCTATGCCGGGACCAAATATGCCGTCGTCGGGCTGAGCACCGCCATGGCCGACGAATACGCGCCCGATGGCATCCACGTGAGCGTGGTGCTCCCGCCGTTTACTCAGACCGATCTCATCGCGGGCACCAAGTCCACCGGTGCCGGTAGGGCAGTGAGTCCTGAAGTTGTCGCCACGGCGATCGTGACCACGCTGGACAAACCTCGGACCCACGTCGCTGTTCCGCAGCCGACCCGCTTTCTGGGGCCGATCGTGTCGATGCTCGGCCCGCGTGGTCGGCGGTGGTTCAACAAAACGATGGGCACTGACCGGTTGTTCCTCGACGAGATCGATCAATCGGCCCGCAGGTTCTATGAACAACGGGTCGAAATAGCGACAGGTGTCATCGACACTGAGTAGTGCTGTGGCAACAGATTCGTCGTCTCAGCGGCTCATGCTGTCGACGAACTCCTGGACCTGATCACCACCAACGTGGCGCGCCGCATTCTGGACTGAGCGCTCAGGCCGGCCGCGGAATCGTGGCCGCGGTGCTCTGACCGAGCCATCTGGGGATGGCGCGGCGGACATCAGCCGACCCGGACAGCGCGACGCGGCCGTCGAGTGCCGCACGGGCCCAGCCGACGTCACCGCGCCAGATCTCGGTCAACGTGCGCAGGCTGGTCTGTACCGTGCCGACCACCTCGTGGCCCGGATCGAAATCGCAGGCATCGGCCTGCCCGTCGGCCACCACCAGCCACCACCTCGACGCCCGGGGCGCCACCCCGTCGAGGATGAAGGCGAGCGTGGTGCGCTCGGCAGGCCAGTTGTCGAGCGGGATGGTGCGACGCATATCCCACATCAGCAGATGCGGGTCAAGATCCTGCTCGCCCAGTTCACCGATCCACCGCACGCCCCAGGAGCCCAGGGCATCGATGACGCCGGCGAGTTCCTGGCCGCACGGGGTCAGGGAATAGCTTGTGCGGCCGTCGGTTTCGGAGCGTTCGACCACCCCGGCGCGGGCCAATGACTTGAGCCGCTTGGACAGCAGTGCCGGCGACATCCTCGGCACCCCGCGGCGCAGATCGTTGAAGTGGGCACTGCCGCGCAGCAATTCCCGGACCACGAGCAGGGTCCAGCGCTCATCGAGTAACTCCATGGCCTTGGCCACGGGACAGAACTGGCCATAAGTCGACATCGGCGGGGACCTCCCGGGACAGTGCGTCGTCCTCTAAGTACACCGCGCCCGGAGCCGGCAAGCCAGTACAGATCCGGAACTGGAACCGCACCGGTCTTCGGGATGACGATGGAACCCACCTGCGAAAGGAGGCCGAGATGACTGCCGCGAGCATCGGCCGGGACCTGGAGGCCAAACACCGGGCGCTGTGGGCGCTGGGTGACTATGCGGAGATCGCCGCGAACATCGTGCGGCCGCTGGGCTCGGTGCTGGTCGACGCCACCGGGATCGGGCCGGGGGACCGGGTGCTGGATGTCGCCGCCGGGACCGGCAACGCCGCGATCCCGGCCGCGGTCACCGGTGCCCGGGTGACCGCCAGTGACCTGTGCCCTGAACTGGTCGCAGAAGGTCGTCGGCTTTCCGCGGCGGCCGGGGCGAACGTGGAGTGGAACGAGGCGAACGCCGAGGCGTTGCCTTACGCCGACGATTCCTTCGACGTCGTGCTGTCGTGCATCGGGGTGATGTTCGCCCCGCACCACCAGCAGGCCGCCGACGAACTCGTCCGGGTGACCCGCCCGGGCGGACGCATCGGTCTGATCT